>NZ_JBHULB010000005.1:0-253306 GCF_042684265.1 Croceitalea marina
TTCTCTATCGTCCTGTCCTTTAACAAAGAGCTACGTTCCCTGCTCAATGCCTTTAATGCTTGAAGTGCCTTACTTGGTGGGTTCCAAAGACGAATAGACCTTTCCAGACCAAGCATACTGAGCATCCTACTATCCAGGGCATCGGTCTTAGAGCGTTGATCCAAACTCTGAGCATAACGCTTTACACGACCGGACTGCATCACACAAACATTATAACCATTATCATACAGATAATGGGCTATACCTTGGTGATAGACCCCAGTAGCTTCCATGACGACCAATAGTTCCACGCTAGGGTCAACCGAACCCTTTAGCCAGTTCAAAAGCTCTTTATAACCCAATATATCATTGGGTACATCTGGNGGATCTAGGTACTGTTCAGATTCCAAGAAGATTATAGAAGGGCCGAAAACCTATGAAACGATATCATTCAATGTATCTAGCCGAGACCTCGATGTCCCTCCTATTTTTAGCTTTTATTAATACTAGGGAAACTACTATATTTATGAATAATAACTAATACTTCGTAAACATACGAGCCGAGACCATTAAACAGATAAATATGATTAAAACCAAAATTATCATAGTCGCCAGCATTACGTTGTTAGTTCTAAATATATATTCACTTTTTGCCCAAGAAGAAAAGTTTGTAGACGATTTTATAGAGCGATTAGAGAACTCTCAGAAATACCTAAACCTTGTGGCGGAGATGATGCCAGAAGAGAAGTACAATTATAAGGTTACCCCAGAGTCGTTGAGCTTTGCTGAAAACTTAATGCATATCGGTTATGCTTTGGATTGGCATAGCCAATCTTTATTAGGTGGGCTAGAGGCTAGAACATGGCAAACAGATACCATTTATAAAACGCATAATAAAAATAAGAAAGAGATGCTTGTGGTAATCAATAACACTTTTGAAAAAGCTATTGCATTGCTAAAAGCTTTTGATACTAAACGACTAGACGATAAGCTTGATTATTTTGGACTGGATAGGAGTAAGCGCCAGATTTTTATGCTCCTTGCAGACCATATTACCCATCATAGAGGGCAAATGCTGGTGCATTTACGTTTAAACGGTTTGGTGCCGCCTAGATACGTTTTGTATCAATAAACCAACTAAAACTGCTTTATTGCTTTTCTATTTCTACGGCTTCTAAAATTTCTACTGTCTTTGGTCAAATAACCAATTAGACCTAAAGCCAAACTAAGAGCAATGACAGTCACCATCATATAAAGTGCTTCACTAGGAATATCCATATTTCTAAAATACAAATTAAAATTGAATTTCAAATCATTTAATGCGCTAATAGCTAGTTGGTTACGATCTTTTTAGTTCTAAATAAAAAATCACCGTTTTATAAAATACCTGTTTTCAGGGAGTTTAGGTTTTGTTTTTTGGGAGAAATTTGTTCTGTAATAGTTAAAATAGTTGAACAGTAATTTCGTTTTATAAAAAACCAACCACATGATTGTATTCGGACATCGCTCTACCCATCTTAAATCGGCACAACTACGAAATGTAAAATGCCCAAACTGTGAAACACAAGACCAAATGACTGCTAGCGTTTATGGTCGTCATGTACATGTTTTTTGGATTCCTGTTTTTCCAGCAGGTAAAATAGGCGTATTTGAATGTCAGCATTGCCATAAAGGCTTCAAGAAAAATGGCTTGGGAGAAGATGGCAAGCTAGCCTATAAAAATTTTAAGGGTACTGTAAAGCATCCGTTATGGAAGTATTCTGGACTGGCCATTATTGCACTTTTAATTTGTTGGGGCGTCTATGCCTCAAAGCAAAAAGAAGATAGAGTGTCAGAATTGGTTCAAAACCCTGTGATGTTCGATACATATACTTTTAAAACAGAAGCAGGATATTATTCCACCTTTAAGGTCGTAGAAGTCTTTAAAGACAGTATGTATGTTAATTATAACAATTACGAAACGGATAGATCTTCTGGTGTTGATAAAATAGATTTACAGAAAAACTATAGTGATCAAATTTATGTACTTACAAACAATGACATCTTAAATATGCACCAAAGAGGCGATATTAAAGATATTGAACGTAACTAATTGCACTCATTGACACATATTAAAAATCAAAGCAAATTACGCTTAGCTCGCATTTTATATTAACTTTAGTGTAAGGCTAAAGTAATGGCGCAATTCATAAAAATATACAGTGAGAATCCGAACCCAAAGGAAATCGCGAAAGTGGTTAGAGTGCTTCGTGATGGTGGTTTGGTAATTTATCCTACCGATACGGTGTATGGTTTAGGTTGTGATATCACCAAATCACGTGCCCTTGAAAAGATAGCGAGAATAAAAGGGATAAAATTGGCGAAGGCCAATTGGTCTTTCATATGCGCCGATTTGAGTAACCTGTCAGATTACGTAAAACAAATAGATACTGCAACGTTTAAAATTCTTAAACGCGCTTTACCTGGTCCATATACTTTTATATTGCCGGGTAATAACAATCTGCCAAAAGACTTTAAAAAGCGCAGTACAGTTGGTATTCGAGTACCTGACAATAGCATTGCCCAGGCTTTGGTAAACGAGTTAGGTAATCCTATAGTTTCTACATCTATCAGAGATGATGACGATGTTTTGGAGTATACTACGGACCCAGAACTTATATTTGAAAAATGGCAAAATTTGGTAGATGTGGTCATTGACGGAGGCTATGGCGATAATGTGGCATCTACTGTTATAGATTTATCGTTACATCCGCCGGAAGTAGTTCGTGAAGGTAAGGGTAGTTTAGATATTTTATAAAAAAAGGCAGCCAATTGGCTGCCTTTTAATTTCTTTATTGAAAAGGAATATTTAATTTCCTCCACCGTTAATGGCAGGGTCTTTCATTCCTTCTTCTATCATGCTGTAGAACTGGTCAATTTTTGGAAGAACAACAATTCTAGTTCTTCTGTTCTTAGCTCTTTCGGCAGCATTATCGTTACTTACCAAAGGCACATAGAAACTTCTACCTGCTGCGGTCATTCTTTTTGGGTCTACGTTAAAATCGTTCTGTAAAACCCTAACAATTGAAGTTGCACGCTTGGCACTTAAATCCCAGTTGTCTAAAAGAACACCACTTCTATAGGGTACATTATCGGTATGACCTTCAACCATAAACTCAAAATCAGGCTTGTTGTTTACCACTTTTGCAACTTTACCCAGCACTTCTTTTGCAGCACTTGTTACATTGTAGCTTCCGCTTCTAAATAATAGTTTATCAGAGATAGAAACAAAAACAACACCTTTTTCTACGCTAACTTCAATATCCTCATCATCCAAGTTTCCGAGAACACCTTTTAAACTTTGTACCAAAGAAAGGTTTACCGAATCTCTTCTGGTCACCGCATCTTGCAATCTTCTGATAGTCAAATCTTTTTCTTGTAAACTTTCAAGCGATTTTTCAAGGTTTTCAGCACCTTTAGCGGTTAAGGTAGTCAAGTCTCCCATGTTATTTATCAACTCTTGATTATTAGCTTTTAAGAAAGCGTTTTGCTCCTCTAAGGCATTTAATCTGGAAGAAGCGGTAGCTTTTTCCTCTAAGCAGTCGTTAAGCTTAACAGTGGCCGAGTTTAATAAATCTTGTGTCTCTTTTTGTTTTGCTTCAAGTTCAGCGTATTTCTTTTGAGATACACAAGAAGATAACAAGACTACAAGTGAAAGTGTTCCTAGTATTATTTTTTTCATGATTAATTATTTGCGATTAACTGTTAATTCGGATTCAAAATTATATAAAATGAAAAGCTATGATACCGTATTCTAGTTAATCTTTTACTAAAATGTTAAAATTCTTTACTTGATGTACGAAATGTGCCCATACGATAGATGTTACAAGATAGTATTTTAATATAAAATTAGCTTTTTCCCGTTTCCTGTAAATCTTAGAAAAGTTGGCATAAAAGCTAAGGTGAGCTCTAAATACGGCCCAAAAGTGTCTTGGTTTTAGCTGTAAAAGAAACCGAGTTGCCGCAATTCCGTCAAGTATCAATCTTAAGAAGATAATTAAAAAGGCTTTTCTGCGAGGTAGGTTTTTTGTAATGGAATAAAGCGAATTTCTAAAATTTAAGAAAGTCTTTTTTGGGTTCATATTGCTTAAGGTAGAACCACCTAAGTGATATACCTTGCTTTTTCCGATATAAAAAACCTTGTGCCCATTATTCTTGGCGCGCCAGCATAAATCTACTTCTTCTTGATGTGCAAAATAATCTGTGTCGAAACCATTTAAACTCCAAAAAACAGCACTCTTAATAAACATACAGGCACCTGTTGCCCAGAATATTTCATGAATGTCATCGTATTGGCCCATATCTTCTTCTAAGGCCTGAAAAATACGCCCACGACAAAAAGGATACCCTAATTTATCTATAAAACCTCCTGCCGCTCCGGCATATTCAAAATAAGCTTTGTTTTTAAGGTCTAAAATTTTGGGTTGAAGAATCGTGGCTTCTGGCATAGACGCAAAGCCCTTTAAAATTGGCTCAAGCCAATTTTCGGTCACCGCAACATCCGAATTAAGAAGACAGTAACAATCTGCTTCTATACTTTTTAAGCCTGTATTGTAACCACCGGCAAATCCGTAATTGGAATCGTTTAATACAATGCCAACATTCGGAAACTCTTCTTTTAAAACAGAAAGCGAATTGTCGGTTGAAGCATTATCTATCACATAGATCTCGGCCCCACCAGAATACGCTACCACTGAGGGCAGGTACTTTTTGAGCAAATCCGCTCCGTTCCAATTTAGTATTACAATGGCTAGTCTCAAAACGGTGGCAAATTAACGGCTAAAATCAGGAATTTCTCTTAAAAAAGTATATTTTTCTTCTACTGCGTCGATTTGGCAGTAAAAGTGGTTCAATCCATTAGTGACCATTAAATATTCTGCATTGAGTTTAATGTTGTATCGGGCAATTTGGTCAAATGTAGCTTGTGTAATCGTAACATCCGGAGATTTACATTCCACCAAAATTTTAATGGACCCATCTGAGTTGAAAACAACTACATCAAAACGTTTTTTCAGTGAATTAACGGTAATCTGTTTTTCAACATTGATGATGCTTTTTGGGTATTTTTTTTCTTTAATCAAAAAGTGAACGGTGTGCTGCCTTACCCATTCCTCAGGTTGGAGCACCACAAATTTTTTGCGCACAATGTCAAAAATATGGATGCTATTTTCGCTACTTTTGAGCCGAAACGAATACTCTTTAAAATTCAATGGGCGCATGGCGCAAATTTGATGATTTTTTTTAAATGGAAGCTGTAAAAGAGATAGTAAGTAATATTAAACAGAAAAATCTGAAGCCTGTCTATTTTTTGATGGGGGAGGAGTCCTATTATATTGATAAGATTTCTGATTTTATTGCTGCTACAGTTTTAACAGAAGAAGAGCGTGGTTTCAATCAAATGGTCCTTTATGGAAAGGAAACTTCGGTAGATGATATCGTTTCTAATGCAAAGCGTTTTCCAATGATGGCTGAGCATCAGGTTATAGTCGTAAAAGAAGCCCAAGAGCTTTCTAGAACAATAGAAAATTTGGTTTCTTATGTTGAGAATCCTCAGCCTACAACAGTTTTGGTGATTTGTTTTAAATATAAAAAACTCGATAAGCGTAAAAAGCTTTACAAAGCCGTTCAAAAAAATGGGGTATTGTTCGAGAGTAAAAAACTTTATGAAAATCAAGTAGCGGATTGGATAAGAAAAGTATTAAATGGCAAGAAGTACCAGATTTCACCCAAAGCTTCTGCTCTTTTAGTAGAGTTTTTAGGTACTGACCTTAGTAGAATAAATAATGAGTTGGAAAAACTATTTTTGGTCGTTCCCCAAGGTTCTGAAATTACACCAGCACATATCGAAACACATATCGGAATTAGCAAAGACTATAATAATTTTGAGTTAAAGAAAGCAATAGGAGAGCGGAATATTACCAAGGCAAGTAAAATCATCAATTACTTTGCCCAGAATCCTAAAGACAATCCCTTTGTGCTAACGGTAACTTTATTGAACAGTTTTTTTACCCAACTCCTCCAATTTCATGGTCTAAATGACCACTCTCCTAAGAATGTAGCGTCCGCTTTAGGTGTAAGCCCATATTTTGTGAACGAATATGAGGTAGCTGCAAAGAACTATCCAATGAAAAAAGTGAGCAGCGTAATTTCTAACTTGAGAGAATTAGATTTAAAGGGTAAAGGTGTAAATGCGCAAAATATCAGTCACTCAGATTTACTAAAAGAGCTTTTGGTAAAAATAATCTAGTTACTTTTTATCCAAACTATACTTTCCAGGGCCCAGCATAGCTATCACTATAAAGAAGGTGAGATAGAGCAGTGCGAGTTCTTTTTTGCCAAAGGGGTCTGCGCCATGAACTACAAAAGCTGCTACAAACATTGTTGCCGCGGCAGGCAGGGTCGCAATTCTTGTTTTATACCCAACGATAATCAAGATAGGGGCTATAAACTCTCCTATTACCGTTAAAAATAGGGAAGGAGAGGCCCCAATGCCTAATGGGTCAGGGAATTCAAAATCACCTGCAATCAGTTTTTGAAACTTTGGTAGGCCATGGGCAAATAGCATAAAAGCGGAAGGAACAATTCTTAAGAGAACTAATCCGATGGGTGTTAGTGCAGCATTTTTCATTAATGGGGGAATGTGAGTTACTACAAATATAAATTTTTCTTGAATATGAAATTATAGGCACGTCTAAAAGGAATTTCAGGCATTGGCAATAAGAACATAATTAGTAAATTGTAATTCTTAAATAATTATCAATCAATTTAAAAAGAACACCATGAAAAAAACAGTTTTAGGGCTATTGACCCTTTTTTTTAGTGTAGTTAATCTCGTTGCCCAAGATTTTCAATTTAAGGCTAGTGATATTGAGATTAAATATGAAAAATTTAAATTACCAAACGGGCTAACACTTTTAGTTCATGAAGATCACAAAGCACCAATTGCGGCTGTAAATGTCTGGTATCACGTAGGCTCAAAGAACGAAAAGCCGGGTAAGAGCGGATTTGCCCACCTTTTTGAACATTTAATGTTCAACGGCAGTGAAAACTATAACAAGGATTATTTTCAGGCGTTGGAGAGTATTGGGGGTACGGATTTGAACGGTACTACGAATAATGATAGAACCAATTATTTTCAAAATGTGCCAATTTCTGCTTTGGACCAGGTACTTTTCTTAGAGTCAGACCGAATGGGGCATCTATTAGGCGCTATTGACCAAGAAAGACTTGATGAGCAACGAGGTGTAGTTCAAAACGAAAAACGTCAAGGCGAAAATCAACCGTATGGAAAGCAATGGGATTACCTTACCAAAGCTATGTATCCGAAAGGGCATCCGTATTCTTGGACGGTTATTGGCGAGATGGCAGATCTAAATGCAGCTTCTTTAGAAGATGTACAAGAATGGTTCAAATCATACTATGGTACTGCTAATGCTGTTGTTGCAGTTGCTGGAGATGTAAATCCACAAGAAGTATATCAAAAAGTGGTGAAGTATTTCGGAGATATTCCTTCTGGGCCAACAATTGAAAGACAAGAAGTGAATATACCGGAACATAACGGAGACACGTATCAAGTGTATGAAGACAGGGTTCCGGAAACACGCGTTCTGTTTTCTTGGAATACCCCACAATTTGGCGCTAAAGAAGACATTCACTTTGATTTGATTTCCGCAATCTTAACACAGGGGAAAAATTCAAGATTATACAAGAAATTTATTTACGAAGATCAAACTGCGAGTTCAGTGGTCTCCTTTCAAGGGTCAAGTGAGATTGCCAGTACCTTTGTTACTTGGGCAAATGTAAAACCAGGTCAAGACTATAAAAAAATCGAGAAAGAACTTCTTGCTGAAATCAATAAGTTTATTGAAAACGGACCCACCGAAGCGGAGCTTAAGCGGGTGAAAGCAGCTTATTTTTCTGGATTTATAAAAGGATTAGAACGTATTGGGGGATTTGGAGGAGTATCCGACATTCTTGCATCTAATCAGACTTATTTTGGGGATGCGGGATATTATAAGACTGTTTTAAACTATGCCGAAACAGCCACAGTTCAAGATTTGCAGAATACCGCTAAAAAATGGTTGACCAAAGGAAAGCATACTTTGATTTGTCTGCCATTTCCAGAATATACATCTGACAAAGCAGTTGTGGATAGGTCGAAATTACCAGAATTAGGTCCTCAGAAAAGCTCACAATTTCCAGATTTAGAAAGAACCAAGTTATCCAACGGGCTAAATGTTGTATTGGCCAAGCGTTCAGGAGTGCCTACTATTGTGGTAAACCTAATGGTCAATGCGGGCTATAAAACAGATTATTTAGCTACACCCGGCACGGCACAATTGGCAATGAATCTCATGGATGAGGGTACAAAAAATATGAACTCATTAGAGATCAATGAAAAATTACAGCTTATCGGTGCCAGTTTAAGTACGTTCTCAGATCAAGACATTTCAAACGTGTATATGACCACGTTAAAACAGAGTTTCAATGAAAGTCTAGATCTTTTTTCAGATGTAGTTCTTAATCCAATCTTCCCAGAGAAAGAATTTGATCGCTTAAAGAATGAACAGATTAATAATATAAAGCGAGAAAAGTCTCAACCAATTTCAATGGCTCTACGTGTAATGAACAAGTACATGTACGGTGAAAACCATCCTTATAGCAATCCTTTTACTGGAACTGGTTATGAAGAAACAGTAGCAAAATTGTCCAAAGAAGATATTGTCAAATTTTACGATACATGGATCAAACCCAATAATGCTACTATTGTCGTAACCGGTGATGTAGAGATGAAGGATTTAAAGTCTAAACTTGAAAAAACATTGGGGAAATGGAAAAAAGCCGATGTTCCTACATTAACGTTCAACAAACCGAATACCAATTCTAAAAACACACTCTATTTAATGAATAGGCCAGAGTCACAGCAGTCCGTAATTATTGCTGGTCATTTAACGGAGAAGTACGGAGATGTTTCTGAGGTAGCCTTAGAGCAGATGGTAAGCATTTTAGGTGGTGATTTCACTTCTCGGATCAATATGAATCTTAGAGAGGATAAACACTGGTCGTATGGTGCTGGGGGTTTTGTTTTAGGAGCTCAACAAGAAAGGCCTTTTATCATGTATGCACCAGTACAAACAGATAAGACGGCGGAGTCCGTTACCGAACTCAGAAAAGAGATTACGGAGTTTTTAACTACTAGACCCGCTACCCAAGCTGAATTGGATAAGGTAAAGACGAATCAAGTGTTGAAACTTCCTGGTCAGTGGGAAACGAATAGCGCTGTGAACAATTCTGTAGCAAACCTTGTTAAATATGGTTTATCCGATGATTATTATAAAAAGTATGACCAAAGCGTTCGTAATCTTTCCTTAAACGAAGTACAACAGGTTAGTAAAGAGGTAGTAAAGCCAGAGAATGTGAATTGGTTTATGGTAGGTGACCGCGCTAAAATTGCAAGTAAACTAGATGAACTTGGTTTTGACCAAATTATTGAAATAGATGCCGATGGAAATCCATTAGTACCGGCAATGAAACAAGAAGAAAAGGAAATTAAAAATTAATAAATAAAAAAAGCCTCGCAAATCGCGAGGCTTTTTTTATTTATCTCAATGCGGGATAATCTGTTGGATTGACCTCATGCATTATGCCATAAATTTTTTCAAAAATATCTTCGGCATTTGGTTTAGAGAAATAATCTCCATCAGTTGCATATGCAGGTCGATGCGCCTTTGCCGTTAAGGTGTGAGGAGCACTGTCCAAATATTTATAACCTTCTTGCTTTTCAAGAATTTCTTGTAAGAGATACGCAGAACATCCGCCAGGTACATCTTCATCGATAATAAGCAGTCTATTTGTTTTCTTTAGGCTTTTTACTACATCGTGATTGATATCAAATGGCAGTAGGGACTGTGCATCAATAACTTCTACATCAATACCAACTTCTTTAAGCTCTTCTGCTACATTCTGAACGATTCTTAATGTAGAACCATAGGAAAGCAAGGTGATATCTGTTCCTTCTTTTACCGTTTCAACTACGCCGATAGGCGTACAGAACTCACCAAGGTTGTTTGGCTTCTGTTCTTTCAGGCGATAACCATTAAGGCTTTCGATAACCAAAGCTGGTTCATCAGTTTTCATAAGCATATTATAAAAACCTGCAGCTTGTGTCATGTTTCTTGGTGTAAGAATGTACATTCCTCGCAATAAGTGAACTAAACCACCCATTTGTGAACCGGAATGCCATATACCTTCAAGACGATGACCTCTAGTTCGCACGATTAAAGGTGCTTTTTGCTTACCTGCCGTTCGGTACAATAATGTGGCCAAATCATCACTTAAGGTTTGCAGTCCATACATGATGTAGTCAAGATATTGTATTTCTGCAATTGGGCGTAAGCCTCGCATTGCAAGACCGATGCCTTGGCCTATTATGGTAGATTCACGAATACCGGTATCTGCTATCCTATATTTCCCATATTTTTCTTGTAGGCCCTCAAGACCTTGATTAACATCGCCGATATTACCCGTATCTTCACCAAATACCAGCGCAGTTGGATATTTTTCAAAAAGCTTATCAAAATTATCCCTAAGAATTACCCTACCATCAACTTGCTCCGCATTATCTCCATAATTGGGTACAATTGCTTTTACAGTTGTTGCATTCTCTTCGAGTTCAGAATATAAATGTGAGCTAAATGCCGGTTGCGTGGTATCCATAAAATTAGCTATCCAATTTTGGAGTGCTTTTTTCTCATGGGATTCTTCACCAATGATATAACGAAGTACTTTTCTCGCGTGAGAGGCCAAATCTTTCTTGATGGGCTCTTCAATGGCAATTAGATCGTTCTTTATCTTCGTGATAAAGGCTCTATTTGGACTGCTATCTGCAACTTGACCAATTAATTGAACCAAGTTTTTCTTCTCTGAAATATGGGGTTGTAGAAAAGCTGTCCAAGCGTTTTTTTTAGCATTTCTTACTTCTTGCTTTATCCTTTTTTCTATCGTTTTAAGTTCATCTTCATCAGCAATATTATTTTCAAGAATCCACTCCCTAAAACGTTTATTACAATCGTTTTCGCGTTCCCATTCCAGACGGTCTTGAGATTTGTAACGCTCATGCGATCCAGATGTTGAGTGCCCTTGAGGTTGCGTAAGTTCCGTAACATGAATAAGGACAGGAACATGCTCTTCACGGGCAATATCAGATGCATTTTCGTAAGCATGTATCAACGCTGTATAGTCCCAACCTTGTACTTTTAAGATTTCGTAGCCCTTTGCATTCTCATCACGCTGAAAACCCTTCAAGATTTCTGAGATATCACTTTTTGTGGTATGGTATGCTGCAGGAACTGAAATACCGTAGGCATCGTCCCAAACGCTGATTACCATGGGCACCTGCATAACCCCAGCTGCATTCAAAGCTTCAAAGAAATGCCCTTCACTTGTACTGGCATTACCAATAGTACCCCAAGCGACCTCATTACCGTTTTTTGAAAAATTAGAGGTATCAATTCCAGAAACATTCCGATAAATTTTTGAAGCTTGGGCAAGACCAAGTAGCCTTGGCATTTGACCCGCGGTACAAGAGATATCTGCACTACTGTTTTTTTGTTCGGACAGATTTTTCCAACTACCATCTTCATTGATGCTATGTGTCATAAAATGACCACCCATTTGACGCCCTGCACTCATGGGGTCTTTGGTGATATCTGTAGTTGCATAAAGACCATGAAAAAAGGCCTCTGGGTTCAAATGGCCTAACGCCATCATAAAAGTTTGATCCCTATAGTATCCACTTCTAAAATCACCATTTTGAAAAGCTCTAGCCATTGCCAGTTGAGGCAATTCTTTTCCATCACCAAAAATTCCGAATTTCGCTTTTCCCGTAAGTACTTCTCGTCTTCCTAAAAGACTACACTCCCTACTGGTAACGGCAATTTCATAATCGCTCAAAATCTGAGCTTGAAAATCTACAAATGAAATTTCGCTATCAGTCTTAGGATTTGTTTTCATAGATACGGATTGATTTTTTGCAAAAGTACAAAATACTCATCTATTTTACTAACAAAATGGAATTTCAGAATTTACAAAATCACAAAAAAATGTTAGTAATACAGCGAATATGAAAAAATAACGCCATCTATTTAACTTTATTTTATCAATCTTTTAAAATTAAAACCATTTTCTGGTGAAAAGACCGGTAAGCGTTTTTGGGCTTATGGTGACTATAAACCTGATGCTTTGACCATAGTCAGGTTGGGCTATTTCCCAACCTTTGTTGGAGTATAACGGAAAGTATAATTCAAAATAATCTGTTACCAGATTTAAACGAATACCAGAGTCATATACAAAACGGGCACTTTCACCTCTATCAGCAATCATTCCGATATCACCGTACAATTCTATCCACCTCCAAATATTAAAACTAGCATTTGTCGTTGCTATCCAATCACTGCCAAATTGGTCTTCAAATCGAGATTTAAAACCACCTTCCGCAATAATAATTTGTTGGCTGTAGATACCACTTCCCTCAGAGCGACCTAGATACCCTAAGTCGAATAGGTAATCTGTAGGCCTGTCTAGGGCATAACTGAAGAAATCTGAGTTGGTTTTATTTCTTATAAACTTACCGGCATAGAACCTGAGATTTAGTTGTCTATTGCTTTCATAGAGTTTACGGTATTCTAATTCTACGGAAGCTTTGGTGAACTCACTGGAATGCTGAAAATCTATTAAAGAAGACTTAAAATTGATAATATCATTGTCAACATTGAAATACCTTACGTTAAATACACTGTAGTCGGGATTGTTCTCTAAATCTAAATCGGCCTCGTTATTTGCCAAAACGTTAGGGTCTATATTTCTAAAAACACTTCGGTGCCTGAAAAGTAGACCTTGTCTTTTATTTGAAATTAGATCATCTGGCCGCCACCCAAAGCTCATTGCAGGTGTAATTGTTGTAAATCTGGAATTTTCTTGAAAATGCGAGGTACTGGCACCAATACTGAAATTGGACACGTAATGCCCGCCTTTACCATGATATTTACGATATCTAAGACTGGTTTTACCCACCAAAGTACGCTCTAAAAAAGAGTAGGTGGGTGATAGATCATAAACAAATTGTCTTTCTAAAAAGGTTTTATTATAAATTCTTAAGCCCGGGGTTATGCCATCATACAAATTGAAGTTTGCTATTGGTACGTAAAAAACTTGCGTGTAATAAGGGTCTTCTGTATCCTTGAAAAAGCGGAACTGCAATTTTTTGTTGCTAGAGAAAAAGCCGTTCAAGGTTTTCCAGTTGTCCCTTTGATTAAACTCGGGTATTTTTTGGTCATAGTTCAAGACCAAACGATCTTCCGTAGTTCTTGGTATGGTAAATGTTCGTGAAGTATCGATATCACTGAACCAGTATTTAGATACTACAGAGTCTTTTTGAAGAC
This sequence comes from Croceitalea marina, assembly GCF_042684265.1. Lineage (NCBI taxonomy): Bacteria > Pseudomonadati > Bacteroidota > Flavobacteriia > Flavobacteriales > Flavobacteriaceae > Croceitalea > Croceitalea marina. The sequence continues at coordinate 13,458 of NZ_JBHULB010000005.1, forward strand.
CGAAAAGTGAAATAGGCACGTTAGTGCCTCTTTTGTTTTTTATGGTCAATGTGATGGAATCTTCGCTTTTTATTACGTTTTTGATCTTAAAGTCGATACGCTTTCTAGTACCTACATACTCCTCAAAAAACCAAGAAATATCTTTGTCGGTATTGGCCTCAAGAATGTCCCTAAAATCCCTGGCCTTTGTTTTGGGTTGTAATGCTCTTTTCTTAAAAAAAGATGAAATACTACTATCTATTTTTTCTTCCCCGATATATTCGGCCAAATAGGCCAAGCCCAGCCCGGCTTTATAACGGTTTGCTATCTTTTGATTGAATTTGATGAGTGAATCGTTTGGGGTAGTAAGCGCTTGATCAATGTTTTTTCTTGTCGAAAGCATTTGAAGCAAGTAGTACTGTTCGTTAAAATCCATTTTGGCCAAATGAAAACCACGAACACCCCAAATTCGAGAAAGTTTGCCGATCAGTTTTTGCTTTGGATAATTCTCCTCCACGTACTTGATCATCAGATAATTACTTATAGCATCAGAAACCCAGCGTTCTTGTCGGGGGTCTAGATATAAGGATTCTTTTAAAAAACTATTCAAGGCAGTTTTTAAGAACATCATTTCAAACTGAAATTGCTCTTGATAGGGCCTAACGAACGAAGGCAATTGATTTAAGCCGTAAAGTGGACTCTTATTATAATCCATTTCACTGACCAGAACTTCCTTTTGAGGATGCTCTCCTAAATGATCATAAATAAATTTGGATACTTTTTCTATGGATAAGGCCTGTGAAATGCCATCGTATTTTTTAGATTCTAAATCGGTTTTAACCGTTAAGTACGAAGTAACGTGCTTAGTAAATTCTTTTGTATTTGTAAGAATGATTTCGCAATTTTTACCGTTCGTTGCCTTGAGCGAAATTTGTTGTGCAAAAGAAATATCGGTTACTCTTGATTCTTTAAAATTTGAAGTAAGAAACAGTTTTTTAGGAAAAATAAGACTCACGGTTGTGTTGGTAAGCCCTGTGTAATTGTCTTCAAGGTTCTTATTGGAATATAATTTCCAATCCCCATCAAAAACAGCAGGATTCAGATACCAATCCTTCAAATAATAACCTCCATCAGAATTGTAACCGTAAGGCGTAAATCTATTTTGCGGCAATTTTAAGTTGTAGGTGAAGAAAATAGTAATCGATTCACCGGGGGCAAGTGCTTCGTGCAACTCTACTCGAATAATATCTAAGTTTTTGGTCCTTTCCCATTTAAGCCCACTGTATTCGCTATCGACAACACTAACAATATCGGTGCGACCTCTTTCGTCATCCTTGGCGAGATGCAAGCTTTTTTTGAATTGTTCTCCAAAACGCTTGGCCAAAGGTGTTTTTTTTGATGAATACGAATGATTCCAATCATTGAAATAGAGTTCTTTATGGCTCGTGTCCGAATTGTTTACATAGGTAAATTTTTGCTTGATCGAAATCTCTTTCGTCTCATCATCAATAGTTGCCGTTAAATTATTTTCATGCTGGGCAACAGCATGCAAACTGCAGAATAACAGTATTGCTGAGATGTGAAACTTAAATCGAAAATAATTTTTTCTCAAAAAAAACTTATTAAAAGTTTGGACTCATCGTATGACCCTTATAAAAGGCATCTATAATGGCTACTACTTCATCTGGTGAATCAACTAGTTTAATCAAATCAAGGTCTTCTGGACTTATATTTTTTTCTTCTAGCATAGTTGTCTTGATCCAATCCATAAGACCGCTCCAAAAACTTGTACCCACCAGAATTATCGGAAATGTTCCGATTTTTTTGGTCTGTATAAGTGTAATTGCTTCAAATAGCTCATCAAGCGTGCCAAACCCTCCTGGCATAACGACAAATCCTTGTGAATATTTGACAAACATGACCTTACGCACAAAAAAGTAGTCAAAGTCTAAACTCTTGTCAGAATCAATATAGGGGTTATCGTGTTGTTCAAAGGGTAAATCTATATTTAAACCTACGGAAGTTCCGCCTGCTTGGTTTGCCCCTCGGTTACCGGCTTCCATTATTCCGGGCCCACCACCTGTAATAACGCCATAGCCAGAAGAAGCCAGTTTTTGAGCTACATCTACTGCCAATTCATAATATTTTGCTCCAGGTTTGGTTCTGGCCGAACCAAAAATTGATACGCAGGGCCCTATTTGGCTCATTTTTTCGAAACCGTTTACGAATTCGCCCATTATCTTAAAAATGGCCCAAGAATCGTTCGTTTTTATTTCATTCCAACCTTTTGGGTGTACTTCTGATCGCATATTTTTATGTTAAATCGCTTTCGCGAGATTCTTCTTAGAATTTTCAAGTTCTTTTTTAAGGAACTTCGCTGTGTAACTTTTTTTGTCCTTGGCCACTTCTTCAGGGGTGCCTTTGGCCACGATCATTCCGCCGCCACGACCACCTTCATAACCAATATCGATAATATGGTCCACCATTTTTATCACATCCATATTGTGTTCAATAACCAAGACCGTGTTTCCTTTGTCTACCAATTTATTCAATACTTCCATTAAAACTCGAATATCTTCAAAATGAAGCCCAGTTGTAGGTTCATCTAAGATATAAAATGTATTTCCTGTATCTCTTTTGGATAGTTCTGTTGCCAGTTTAACCCTTTGCGCTTCGCCCCCTGAAAGAGTAGTGGATTGTTGCCCCAAAGAGATATAACCAAGACCTACATCTACAATGGTTTTAAGTTTTCTATGGATTTTAGGGATATTCTCAAAGAAATCGACAGCTTCGTTCATTGTCATTTCTAAGACATCCGCAATTGACTTTCCTTTATAGCGAATCTCCAGGGTTTCTCTGTTGAAACGTTTGCCATTACAAGTTTCACATTCTACATAAACATCTGGTAAAAAGTTCATCTCAATCACTTTTAAACCACCACCTTGGCAGGTTTCGCAACGACCACCTTGCACATTAAAACTAAATCGCCCCGGTTTGTATCCACGGATAGTAGCTTCAGTGGTTTTGGCAAACAAAGCACGTATTTCACTAAAAGTACCTGTATATGTCGCCGGATTTGACCTGGGCGTTCGCCCGATAGGGGATTGGTTGATATCAATCACCTTATCGATATGTTCTAGCCCCTTAATCTTTTTATAGGGCATTGGTTTTTTGACCCCATTAAAGTAATGGGCGTTCATAATAGGGTAGAGGGTCTCATTAATTAATGTGGATTTGCCACTTCCTGAAACGCCTGTAACCCCAATCATTTTACCAAGCGGAAACTCCGCGGTTACATTTTTGAGGTTATTGCCCGTACAATCGGATAAAACCAATTTTTTGCCTGTTCCTTTTCTACGCTTTTCAGGAACTTCAATTTCTTTATCCCCAGTGATATAATCCGCTGTAAGGGTATCGTGATTCTTTAAATCTTCAGGCTTTCCTTCAGAAATAATGGTGCCGCCATGCTTACCGGCTTTTGGGCCAATATCAATAACATGGTCGGCAGCTTCGATCATATCGCGGTCATGTTCCACAACAATCACCGAATTTCCAATATCTCGCAGTGAAGCCAATGAATTTATCAATCGTTCATTGTCACGTTGATGTAATCCTATACTTGGTTCATCTAAAATATATAATACCCCGACAAGTTGTGAGCCTATTTGTGTCGCCAATCGAATACGTTGCGCCTCACCACCAGAAAGCGATTTTGAGCTTCTATTCAGAGAAAGGTAGTCTAAGCCCACGTCTAGAAGAAAACGAATACGGGTGCGTATCTCTTTTACGATTTCTTCAGCAATCTTTTTTTGATTACCCTCTAATTTTTGTTCCAGTTCTTCAAAGAACTGTGCAAGTTCGGCAATATCTAAATTTGCCAATTCTGCAATATTCTTTTCATCAATTTTAAAATAAAGCGATTCTTCCCGCAAACGGGAACCATCGCAGGTAGGGCATTGGATTTTATCCATATAATCTTTGGCCCATCGCTTTATTGAAGTAGAGTTGGCTTCATCAAATTGAGACTTTATAAAGTTAGAAATGCCTTCATAATCAATCTTATATTCCCGTTTTACACCAAGGGTTTTAGAATCTACGGCAAAACTATCTTTTCCTCCGTTAAGGATTACATCCATAGCTTCATTAGGGATCTTATCCAAAGGCGTTTCCATATCAAACTTATAGCGCTCCCCAATAGTCTCCAACTGTTTAAAAGCCCAAGATTTTTTGTATTCACCCAAAGGTGCGATACCGCCTGCTTTTATGGACAGTTTTTTATTCGGAAATATTTTTTCTTCGTTCACCTCGTACACATGCCCTAGACCATTGCAATGTGAACACATGCCTTTTGGGGAATTAAAGGAAAACGTGTTCGGTTCTGGTGTAGGGTAGGAGATTCCCGAAGATGGGCACATTAAATCGCGACTAAAATAACGAGGTATTTTTTCACCCTCTTCTAAAACCATTAATACATTATTACCGCTGTACATAGCTGTATTGATAGTTTCGGTCAGGCGTTTATCGAACTCTTCACCCCCTGCAACTTTTAAGCGGTCAATAACAATTTCAATATCGTGGACTTTATAACGGTCCACTTTCATGCCTTTGGTAATATCCACAACAACACCATCTACACGAACTTTTACAAAACCTTGCTTTCCTATCTGTTCAAAAAGCTCGCGATAATGTCCTTTTCTTGATTTGATTACCGGCGCGAGCACATTAATTTTCTTGCCCTGGTATGATTCAATAATGAGCTTTTTTATCTGCTCGTCACTATAGCTTACCATTTTCTCGCCTGTATTGTAACTATAGGCATCACCGGCCCGGGCAAACAAAAGTCGTAGAAAATCATACACTTCAGTTATGGTTCCTACTGTAGAGCGAGGCGATTTTGAAGTTGTTTTTTGTTCAATAGCGATTACAGGTGAAAGTCCGTCAATTTTATCGACATCTGGGCGCTCCAAACCACCTAAAAATTGCCGGGCGTATGCTGAAAAAGTTTCAATATAACGACGTTGCCCTTCGGCATAAATAGTATCAAAAGCTAATGAAGATTTACCACTACCAGAAAGGCCGGTAATTACGACAAGCTTTTCTCTGGGTATGGTAACATCTATATTTTTGAGATTATGAACACGCGCTCCGCGTACTTCAATATTTTCTTCGTAGTTGATCATAGCACAAGATGCTAAAGTAATCAATTGAGCCGTAAAAATGAAGCGAGGTTCTCTTGCATTTTTGTTAATTGCTATTGTATTTTTGGAATTGAATAAAAAATTTTAAAATGTGTCGATTTGAGTAAAATCTGTAAGATTTTGTATCGAAAACAAGTATTTTGAATTGCACAATCTATTCTCGAGACAATTCACTACTAGCAAATTACTCGAACTGACGGTTGTCTACATAAAACAATAACAAATGAAACTACTGGGTATTGGTTCAAGAATTGACCATGCGGAATATGGAAAAGGGGTGGTCACCAATGTGTCGTCTAAACATTATTGGGTGACCTTTTTAGAAAACGGATTGGAAACGATAGATATTGACTCAGATTTTGAGGTGATAGAGGCTTTAGAAGATGATGTTGATAGTGTCAGTTTTTTTGATGTGGAAAGCTCACTGGTAAAGATATTGGAAAAATGGAGCGACACCCATGAAAAAGTAGCAATAGCGGACAAATGGCGCGGCGGAAAATTGATTCTAGACCCAGGGGATGCTACAGCGAACAAAGAAATGCCTATCGACACCTTTTTTCATAAAATTGTGATGGTGCGAGACCGTATTCGGGTGATGGAACAAAAGATAAACAGCAGTAAGAATTTGGATGATCAAGAGAAGATAGACCTACAACAATATATCACCCGTATTTATGGATCACTTACAAGTTTTAATGTGCTTTTTAAAACGAAAAACGATCATTTTGTAGGGGAGCGAAGTAAGGGCTAATAGTGTTATTGATAAACTCTAATATAGTCTACCAACATAGCGCTTTCTGTAAAACTCGGGTCAATATCGGGTTCAATAGCAATGTTTAAAATGATGTAGTAGTTGTTGTTAAAAGGCCAGGTATCCTTGTTTTTTATGGTAGGGTTGTATTCATAATGCGTAACACCGTCTATTTCAAAAATCATTTTTTCTTTGGTCCATTCTAGGGAGTAGGTATGAAAATCGTCTGATACGTTATCAACGGTTCTTCCTCCGAGATTTTCAACGGTATCTCCATGACTTGAAGCCGTATGCACGGCGCTTGAAACATAATCTTGATTTTTGCCCCAATGCTCAAGAATATCGATTTCGCCACATGCGGGCCATTTTACTTTTCCATAACCCTTGTTATCCCAATAGGCGCCATCTTCGTCTATATTGGTGTTAAGCATCCAAATGGCTGGCCATGTGCCCGTACCTTTGGGCATTTTTGCCCTTACTTCTACCTTACCACGAGTAAAAGCAAATTTTGAGTTTAGTCTAGCCCCGGTATACTCTTTGGTTTCCCCTTGATCCGTATAGGTTTCCTTTTTGGCAACAAGGTTTAAATAGCCATCTTTTACAAAAGTGTTTTCTTCCCTATCGGTATAATGCTGAATAAGCCCGCCCCACCAACTCCCGCCTGGGGGTAATTGTGTCTGTAGAAACCATTTTTCAGGATTTATTGGGCCATCTACGTCAAATTCATCTGCCCAAACCAAGGTGGTAAGGTCAGTAGCTGTTTCATTTACTTTAGCAGTATTCATGCCTGTTAAAATATAATAGGAGAGGAGTAGTGCGCCTATAATTAAAAGGCCATAAATAAGGAACTGTTTTTTCATTTAGGTAGTTTGTTTGTCATGGTGATTTTTTTTAAACTATGAAAAATGATTTCTATTAGACCAGAAAGTAAGATTAAACAAGCAGGTTTCGACATCTGTCTCGGCAATGATTAGTTGCTTGGTTTAGTACTGAAGTTTATAAGTACACACCAAACTGAAAATCCAAGAGAATTTTCAGAAGTAGGCGAGAACAAGCAATTACTTATAGCTATGTTTACCTGCTGTTCTTATTTAATTTTATATTCCTTTTTTATGTTATTCCATTCCATTGATAGCTCATCATTCAATTCATCGAATATCTTACTATTTAATGGTATAGAATTGTAAGATATTGATTTTTCATAACTAATTACGTTGTCAATAATTAATGGTTCTATCTTGGACTTTTTAGTAGCGCTAAAAATATTCTTGAAATTTGTAAATACTGTTTCAACATCCTTATTTAAACGACATAATTTTCTTAAATCATTAGCGACTGAAAATGGCAGAGCTAAAAGAATAACTTCAACGAACACATTGTTTGGCGCAGTTAAAATTACAGACCATAAAACAATCCAAATTACAATAGTGTATATAATTTGTTTTGTCAACATTTTAGAAGTTATGTTTTTAGTGAAAAATGAATTTTCAAAACAATTAACACCCATTTTGTAGACACCGTTGCTAATGTCATCGTTTGTGTAATATTCATTAGAGTTGGTGTCAGCCAACTTTGTTTTAAGGCTATTATCCATAAAATCATTTTTTCTTTGAAGTTCGGCTCGGTGATAGGTTTGGCTTTGAATTATTTCTAAAACAAAAAAGACAATACCTAATAATGCAAGTAATCTTGAAAGCCACAAAGAGATAATTGGATTAGATGTAATACTAAAATTATTTAAGGCTATAATTACAAGAGAAATGATTGTAGATATTATTAATAGCCAGTTTAAAGTATTTGATAGCTTACTAACGATTTTGTAAAGTTTAGAGTGAGGTACTTTTTTAGTCATCTTTTGGATTTTTACTGTTTTCGTGGCTGGCTTCTGGACCATACCAAACACCTGTTTCTAACCATACTTCATAGAAATACAACCAAGCTGAAGTAATTGGTAAAATATATTTTGCAATTAATTTATCCTTTGTCCATCTAAAATCTTTTGGATGATATAAACAAAGAGTTCCAGAACTTTTATAAAAATGTGGTGGATTTTCCACTAGTTTAGGTTCAATAACTTTTACTTGAGGTTTTAGGTTACCACGATATTTTACTGATATTTTAAATTTTCTAAATTCTGGTTTTGGTTGAAGTACACCTACAAATTCAACTTCTGCACTTTTTTTTTTAATTACCTTAAATTGCGGATAAATCGATTTCATTGCTCCAATCTGAACATCAACTTTGGTAGATTTGTTTCTATAAATCGCCATAGAAACCTTTTGATGCTGGAATATTTCTACCCACAGATTCCGATACAATTCCAGTCGAAGATGATTTTAAAAGTCCATCTGATAATTTTTGAGAAAACGATTTAGCTTCGTTCGCATCAGAGATAATAAATTCTTTACCAAACACATCTTTCCAGATTTGAAGAGCTTCTGCATTTTCTTTATTATCAATGTGTTCTTTTGCGGTATTGAGTTTATCTTTTGCTTTTTTAATCTTTTTTATAGCATCGTCAAACTGATTAGTTGTTTTAAATTTTGATTGGTCAAGGTAATATTCAGCGTCATTGAACCAAAGCCTTATTGCTTCTTCATAGTTACTAAAACTGTGAACGTTGTAATACGTTATTAAGGTTTCCTCAATCTGAAAAGACGGAATAAGCTTCTTGTTTTCTCTGTTCCAATATTTTATTGCTTTCACAACATCTTTTATCTTGTATCCATTGTTTCTATTGCAATCATTTAAATTTTCTGTTAATTGTTTTGGATAACTGTATGTCCAAGATTGCAAATCGTAATTTGGAATTAAATAACCTCCATTGTTTCGTTCAAAACTTGGTAAAACATCAAAATTTATCGAGTTTAAGGTTACAGTAACGCAAGGTCTATCTTGCGTAACCTTATCCTTGTAGTGTGATATTGAATTTAATTTGTTCTTTACTTTAGTAAGAACAGCTTGTGGTTTAGGTAAATTTCCATATTCATCTGACCATTCAGACTCATTTAAAACAGCAAATATGTCAACATCATCTAATGGCCTTATAATTGTATCTCGTTCATATGAACCATTAATGAAGGTACTATCTATGTCTAAATCATTTTCATCTTTCGTCAAGTGACCGTTTAAGTAGTCTGTTGAAGTTTTAATACTCTCCTCTTGTCTATCTGTTACTGAAACATTGTCTATCAGTTTTTTTATTGCTTGTAATACTGTTGGCATTTCTTAAATTTTTCTTAAAAAAATGTTCAATTAGTATGCCGAAATTTTATTCAGTCAATGTGTCAGTTTATTGGTAGTGAGTAGTTTATTCGCATTGCAGGTAACAATAAGCTAAGTGGAGTTTTAACACTTCGACAAGCTCAGTACAAGTTCCATTTAGCGGTTGCTAACGAAGGTCGTTGATTCGTTTATAAGTTTCAAGTACCACAAAAAACCATTATCTATTAATTATTAACAACTAAACCGCCTCTTTCTTCTCACTCACCCTTCGACTACGCTCAGGATTTACGCATGGTCCGTAAATGCAAATTTGTCCAAACATCAATGCCTCACACCATCTAACTTACTTTTTTCTCAGAAAGATACTTCCAATAGCGCTTTGGTACATGTTGTGTATGTAGTTTTCTATTGATGCGTGATTTTATATTGGTGCTTTGAAAGTAGTTGTTCCATAATTCTTGGTAATCGTATTCGTTACTCGTAAAAGCTTTGCTTTTGCGGGTTCTATTAAAATGTATTTCGGCCAAATCCAATGATACAATTTCTACACGCTCCAAGTTGTAGAATATACCATAGCCTCTTTTTACATCATAAATCAACCATTGCTGGTCTGCATAGCGGTTACGAAAGTGTTTAGAGATAAGGGGCAAGACATCAAAATCGGGCTCAATATTCGCAAAATAGATATTGTCTTTTGTCAATTGAAAACGAACAAAGGCTTCCATGCGGTGTTTTTCACGGCCTACTTTACGTGCCAATTGTGAAATATATAAAACAGTACTGTCCGAGAAGTCCGCTTGTTTTTTATCCTTAGTGGCCATTAGTTTTTGAATGTAACTATAGCACATCATTTCCACACCTTCCGTTTCACTCAAAAAGGCAAAGTAAATCGTGGTAATGGCGTTATTGCTTTTTGCACGAACCCCGTTCCATACCCGTTTTGCTTTTTCGACATTGGTAAAAATGGTTTCGGTCTCAGAAAACAGCCCGTTTTGGCGTTGGGTATTGCGTTGTATGTCGGCCACTTGCAGCTTTTCTTCAAAAGCGATAAAAACTGCCGTTAGAAAGCCGTTAAAGCTTCCGTCATAAATTAAAGTTGTTGAATTTTTCATAGTATTCTATTTTTTGAAAAGTCATTTCGAACGAATGTGAGAAATCTAGATTTCTCAGTCGCTAGCTTCTTCAAAAAGACTAGCGTTATCTGAGTATTCTTCTTTTTAGACGAATCAAGGTCTTTTTAAACTTGGTTTTAAAAACAATGTATTCGTAGCCCAAGTTTAGAACAGCATTTCGGCTACGTTCTAAAAGGTCTGGGTACTTTTGCGTGTGTAATGTGTTCATAGTTTTAATTTTCGTATTGTCAGGCTGAGCTTGTCGAAGCCTTTTGTCTATACTTCGACAAGCTCAGTATGACAAGGTCTTAGTTAAACAATGCTAATTGTGTGCTGTATTGATTTCGAAACTTCCCGGAAGAGTTTTGTAAAATCAATCCTTTTATTTTCTCCGCATCCAAATCTTTACGTTCCCAATTGTGGGAGTCGCATACCATAAAGTATTTGGCGCGGTTGAGGGCCACTCCAATTTTCTTGAGGTGGTCCCAGTTCAATTTTCTAAACTTTCTTGCATTTATAATCTTATGTACCGAGCGCATTCCTAATCCGGGAACCCTAGCTAGCATACGTTTGTCCGCCTTATTAATATCTACAGGAAAATGTTTCATATTCCGTAATGCCCATGAAAGCTTAGGGTCAACATCTACATCTAAATTAGGGTGGGTGTCGTTAACGATTTCATTTACCGCAAAGCCATAAAAGCGCAATAACCAATCGGTTTGGTATAGTCGATTTTCGCGGAGCATAGGTACCTGTGAACCAATAGCAGGCAATCTATTATCTTCTGCGACAGGTACATAGCCAGAATAATAGACACGCTTCATATGATACTTTTTATAATAGTAAGCAGCGGAGAACATAATGTCCTTATCAGTTTCACCGGTCGCACCAATAATCATTTGGGTACTTTGGCCAGCTGGAGCATATTTTGGGGTGCTTTTAATGATTTTTCGCTCATTCTTGTAGCGAATGAGCTCGTTTTTAACCTTAAGCATGGGTTTGGTGAAATCTTCATGTTTTTTATCGGGCGCCAATAATTTAAGGCCAGATACGGTGGGGACCTCTATGTTGACCGATAGACGGTCTGCATACAATCCGGCCTCATACATTAATTCATCACTGGCTCCAGGAATGGATTTTAAATGGATATAGCCATTAAAATTTTCCTCTTCCCTTAGTTTTTTGGCAACGGCAATCAAGCGTTCCATGGTATAATCTGGGCTTTTAAATATCCCTGAGCTTAAAAACAGCCCTTCGATATAGTTACGACGATAAAAGTTAATGGTCAGGTCTACCACTTCTTGAATTTTAAAAGCGGCACGTTTTACATCATTGCTCTTTCGGGTTACGCAATAGGCGCAGTCAAAAATGCAGTGGTTGGTCAGTAGAATCTTTAAAAGCGAAACACAACGCCCATCTTCTGTATAACTATGGCAAATACCCATTTTAGAGGCATCACCGAGGCCTTTGCCTTTATTTTTTCTATCACTGCCACTACTGGAGCACGAGACATCGTATTTAGCGGCGTCAGCAAGGATATTTAACTTTTCTTTTATTCTCTCGAAATTCACCTGAATTGGTTTTAATCCAAAATTATGGAATTATTCCTAATTATGGAAATAATCCATAATATTTTTGGAATTATTCCATATTTTGATATATTTGAGGATGGAAAATGAACTTACGCTCAAGCGTTTCACCGATATTCGACGAGATTTAGGCCATACACAGGCCGAATTTGCCAAGTTATTGGGCATTTCTAATACCACGGCCGATATTGAACGTGGCCGCACCAAATTATCGGGTAGGGTAGTGGCCGAGTTATTAAAGCAGTTTAATATCAATCCGCTTTGGTTGTTCGGTGAAAGTGATGATAAGCATCTAGACACCAATAAAACTAGCGTTATACCCAAAGTGGTTACCGTAGATTCTGAAGACAGGGACAATATGGTTTTGGTCAATGCCAAGGCCGCAGCTGGTTATCCACAGAATATTGCCGATACCAGTTGGTATCAACAATTGCCGGCTTTTGATATGCCGATTCCGGAGTTCCGTAATGCGACATATCGAGGCTTTCAGGTAGAAGGCGATAGTATGCTGCCCAATTTGCAGCCTGGTGAATGGGTGTTGGCGAAGGGCATAGAGCATATAGATCATGTAAGTGCCAATAAAATGTACGTTGTTGTTTTGCAAGATTCCGTAATGGTTAAAAAAATCGAGAAAAAACCAAATTCGAACAACATTACATTGGTTTCATTAAATGAGACCTACCCTCCATATGATATTAAACCCTTTCAAATACAGGAAATTTGGGAGGTAAGTAGCAAGCTTACTTTTAATGTGGATGCCACTACCGAAAAAGGTTTGTTGCGCCAACTGCAAGAGTCTATGGAAGAATTGAAAAAGCAGGTAGGTCAGGTAAAGAATTAGTCGTTTTTTAGATTATCTTTAATCCATCAACTAACCGCTATTTTGTATGAAACGATTATCACTCGTTTTTGTTTGCCTATTTTCCTTAATTAAAGTTTCTAGTCAAGATTTAAAAGATACGCTTACAGTTGCTTACGCACCTGCACCTCCATTTATTATTGAAGATGGTGAATTGCTTGAAGGAATCAATATTTGGCTCTGGCGAAGGGTCGCTGAGGACTTGGAAATACCGTATAAAATTAAGACCATGCCCTTTTCGGATATGCTCGGAGCCCTAAAGGCGGGTGAGGTAGATGTAAGCATTAATCCGCTTACCATTACGAGTGACAGAATTAAAGAAATTGGCTTTACACGTTCTTTTTTTGCGTCACATTCTACGGTTGCTGTTGCCGAGAAAAGTTCTTTTCAAAAGATAAGACAGTTTTTAGGAGCTTTTTTGCATATGAACTTTTTACGTGGGTTTCTATTACTTTTTATTATTCTTCTCTTTTTCGGATTTTTAACTTGGTTATTTGAACGAAAGCATAACCCAGATGATTTTCGACCCGGTCAAAAAGGTATTTGGGACGGACTTTGGTGGTCAGTGGTGACCCTTACCACTGTTGGCTACGGCGATAAGGCCCCGAAAACAAGATGGGGCAAAGTTGCCGGTTTGGGCCTTATGTTGAGTGGTCTGCTTTTTGTTTCCGGTCTTACAGCGAGTATCGCCTCGAGCTTGACCGTAAACCAATTGACCGAGAACATTGAAAATTTTGATGAGTTTAAAGAGCGTCGTGTTGGTACGGTAAAAAGTTCTAGTAGTTATGACTTTTTAAGGGTGCATTTTTTTAAGGAAATCAATCAATACCCAAGCGTTATTCCGGGTTTGGAAGACTTAAAGAATCAAAAAATCGAAGCGTTTATTTATGATGAGCCTATTTTAAAATATCGTATTCGAAAAGATTCCACTTTAAATGAACTACAGCTTCTACCTATAAAGTTTGACGTGCAATTCTATGCCTTTGGAATAAAAAAGGATAGCCTTGACCTGCAAAAGCGAATATCACAACGTATTTTGGAAATCATTGAGACGACGGAGTGGGAAGTCGTGCTGGCGGAATATGGACTTACCGAGATTTAGTTGTATCCCTTAACATTGCCCAAACCCATTGTGATAGGACCAAATTCGTGTGCTTTAGGCAAATAGGCGCCAGTATCGGTCAATATCCAATCGTCCCAACTAGCTTCTAGTCCACCAATAGGAATGATTTTGACCCACATTTGAAAAGCATTAGGAAAACCGTTCGGGTTGAGTTTCCATAAATAACTATCACCGGGGGTAGAGCCTCCTTCAGAATAGGTGACCAATAAACCTTTTGAACCATCATCGAGGGGCACTATACTTCGAGAAGTACCTTTATCGAAGACTTTAAAGGGTGCAACCAACCAAAAGGAGTCGTTATTAAACTTTTCAATAGCTTTTTCTGCCAAACTCTCAACTTTTTCACCTTTTAATTCTTGGTCGTTTTGAAAAACCTTGCTTTTACCAGGCTTTGCCAGGTTTAAAAACACTCGATTATCGCTCCAGCGCACCTCAACAATACCTTTCTTCCTATCCCATTTATAATGATGGGTATTATTTCTGAAAGACCATTCTAAAAAACGTGTAGTCTTATAGTCTTTATGGTTAATCGCCTTCAGCATTTTGTGCGCTAAGGCCTCCGCCTCCGGCCCTTGGGTTCCTTTTGGTAAAGACTGATGAATACTTAAAGCATATAGTAGGCCTACTGCAAGCAATACGCCTAAGCCAATCAGAATTATTTTTAATAATTTTTTAATCAAAATATACATTTTTAATAGTGTCGGCCAGTACTGCTGCCGCTTTGGGATTAAAACGAAACCAAAGCTCAGGTTCAAAAATTTCCAATTCGGCTAGGGCCCATTTTTCGTTGTTGTCTTTAAAAATGTCCACTCGCGCGTATACGGGTAGTTCAGGCGAAGCTTTAACCGTTGCAATAGCAAAATCGATTTCTTCTTGCGAAGGCTTATATTCATGAACCGTACCACCATAATCGTCTTGCACCCTAAAATCACCAGGTTTGGCAATTTTTAAAACGGCATGGGTGAATTCCCCATTAAAGACCATCATTGAAATTTCACCGCCTTTTACAATGTTGGTCTGAAATTCTTGAAGCATCATGGCTTCATCTGCAATTAATTGTTGAAAGACTTTTTCGTAGGCATCAATTTCTGATACATTGAATTTGTAGGTATGTCGCGCTCCGCCCGCGATACATGGTTTAAGCACAAAATCGTTGCTAGTATATTTATAAAGTGTTTTGGCTTTATTTATGGTAGCCTCAAGAGTCGTTTTGGTTTGAGGTTCAATAATAAACGTATCAGGAATATTTATTCCGTTTTCATTCAAATCATTTAAATAGTGCTTGTCTATATTCCAGTCTATTAATGATTTAGAGTTTATAAATATGGTTCGCTCCGCAGTTTTATCATACCATTGCGCAAATTCTTGATAACGTTCAAAATAATCCCAGGTAGCCCTAAAAATGGCACATTTTGTATGCGACCAATCAAAACTAGGGTCATCCCATGATTTGCGGGTAACCTTAATACCTAATTTTTTAAGTTCATCAGCGACTATTTGATCTTCCAATAGTACATTGGTAATATATGGTGAAGTAGGGTCAGGGGATAAGTAGCGGCTATCCGTGAGAATGACTATATCAAATGGCTTCATCAATATCCCACAGCTTTATCATCACCTCGTTTATCGGCACCTCCTTCTAGTTTGCCATTGGGCAATACACGAATGGCATCAACTTTACCAATAATCGGTGTTCGCTCTTCATTGATAATGTACCCTTTATCTTTTAAATCGGTCTTTAATTCTTCTGAGAAGCCGTCCGGTTCAAAAATAACCATATCGGGCAGCCATTGATGGTGAAAGCGAGGCGCATTTACCGCATCTTGCATGCTCAAATTGAATTCATAGGCATTTAATATGGTTTGTGCTACTGCCGTAATAATGGTAGAGCCACCAGGGGTGCCAACTACTAACCATAGTTTACCGTCTTTTTCAACAATAGTGGGTGTCATACTGCTTAACATTCGCTTTTCGGGGGCAATACTGTTGGCTTCGGCTCCTATGAGTCCGAACATATTAGGTATACCGGGTTTAGCGCTAAAATCATCCATTTCATTATTCAAAAAGAACCCAAGTTCTTCGGAATATAATTTAGAACCATAACCACCATTCAAGGTAGTTGTTGCAGAAACTGCATTGCCTTGCCCGTCAACGATAGAGTAGTGGGTGGTTTCCATACTTTCAACAATTTCAACCTCTCCATGGCTTACATCTGATGAAAGCGTTGCTTTATCAAAAGAAAAATTTGCCATTCTTTCGGTCAAATAGTCGTTCGTTAAAATGATGTCTAGGGGAATATCCGTAAAGTCTGGATCACCTAAAAAGTAGTTTCGGTCGGCATAGGCCCTTCGTGCTGCCTCGGTGAATAATTGAATGGTTTTAGCGGAATTATGCCCAAAGTCTTTAAGGTTATATGGCTCCATCATCTTAAAAATCTGATTCATGGTCACCCCGCCGCTACTAGGCGGACTCATAGATATAATCTTTAGGTCTTTGTAATTAAAAGTGACCGGGTAACGCCATTTGGCCTCATACTTCTCTAAATCCTCTTCGGTTATAAAACCCCCGTTCTCTTGAATAAAAGCAGCCAGTTTCTTCGCTACCTCACCTTTATAAAAACCATCACGACCTTCATTCATTATTTTGGTCAGGGTTTTGGCTAGCTCTGGGTATTTAATCGTATCACCTGCCTTAAAGTTTTGTGCGAACTTCGTACTATCATTGTTCACCTGAATAAAGCGTTCTTTATAGCTTTCAAGGCGTTTAGCCTGTTTTTCTGTGACTACAACACCCCTATTGGCAAGGGCTATAACGGGTTCCAGTATTTCCGGCAATGGTAGCGAACCATATTTGATGTGTACTTCCATAATTCCTGCGACCGTTCCGGGGACACCGACAGCCGTCGCCCCGACCGTACTCATATTAGGTATTACATTACCTAAAGAATCCAAATACATGTCTTTATGTGCCGCTAAAGGTGCTTTTTCACGATAATCCAGTCCGCCAACATCGCCATCCGCTTTGCGATATACCATAAAACCGCCACCACCTAAATTTCCGGCAAATGGGTAGGCCACCGCCAATGCCATTTCCGTGCCAACCATAGCATCGAAAGCATTGCCGCCTTTTTTCATGATTTCTACACCTATTTTGCTGGCTTCTTCACGTGCGGAAACGACCATGGCCTTTTCGGCAACTTCACCTGTTGGTTGTGCAGGTTGTTGCTTGCAGTTGACATACAAGACGCTTAGGGAAATTAAGAGTACTAATCTTCGCATAGGGAATTAAATTTTTGTTTGGAAAAGGTAATCAATTCTTTAAAAAAAGCGGTGAACTCATTTTCAAAATCATCGTAATGCGCCTCAAGATCAAGAATGGCAAAATTCATTTTTGATTTGTTCTTGGTACGACGGTTCATGCCATTTAAAACTCTCGAGATTCCTGTTAAGTTGGCATAGTTAAGCAACCAATTATCAGCTATCATGTAAGGCATCATTCTTTGTGTGCCAAGGGGTAGAATGTCGTAGTTAGCCTCTAAAAGGTCGTAAAATGATTCTACATAGTTATCAAGTGGAATATCAGAATAAGTCGTCCAATTTTTCGCGAGAAAATGGTCATAGAAAATGTCTACAATAATCTGGCTATAATGGCCATAGTTTTTATGTAATCGTTTACTGCTTTGTCTTGCAATAGGGTGAGCATCGGTAAAAGTATCTATCTCTCTATGCAATAAAATTCCCTTTTGTACTTTATTTGGTAGATGTTTGTATTTATTGGCCCTTATATGGTCCGCAAAAAAATTACCTAAAGTAATTTGAGGGTCATCGAAAGACAGGTAAATATGGGCGAGAAAATTCACTTTCGAAATTTACAAATTAGAAACGTGTATTAGTAACCATCAAATTATATTTGCAAAAACTTTTAAACACATGACACTAATCAAATCTATTTCTGGAATTCGTGGAACCATTGGAGGTGCCACAAATGACAACCTCACCCCAATCGATGCGGTAAAGTTTGCTGCAGCCTATGGAACTTGGCTAAAAAGCTATGCCGGCAAAGACAAACTTAAGGTGGTTATTGGAAGGGATGCCCGTTTATCGGGAGAAATGATACAGAATTTGGTAGTATCTACCTTAGTGGGTCTTGGAATAGATGTTATTGATTTAGGTTTGTCCACGACACCTACCGTAGAAATAGCAGTTCCTTTAGAGAAAGCAGATGGCGGAATCATTTTGACAGCTAGCCACAACCCCAAGCAGTGGAACGCCCTTAAATTGTTAAATGAAAAAGGGGAATTTTTAGATGCTAAACAGGGGGCGATTATTTTAGAATTGGCTGAAAAGGAAGATTTTGATTTTGCAGAAGTTGATGATTTAGGAAGCATTTCTAAAAACGACTCCTATATCGACATACATATAGATGAAGTATTGAATCTGCCATTGGTAGATAAAGAAACCATAAGAAAAGCCGGATTTAAAGTGGTGGTTGATGGTGTAAATTCTACCGGAGGTATTGCAATTCCTGCTTTGTTAAAAGAACTTGGGGTTGAAGTGGTGGAATTGTATTGTGACCCAACAGGTCACTTTCCTCATAATCCAGAGCCTTTAAAAGAACATTTAAAAGACATCTGTGAGTTGGTTGTAAAAGAAAAAGCAGATTTCGGTATTGTCGTAGATCCTGATGTAGACCGTTTGGCATTCATCAGTAATGACGGCGAAATGTTTGGAGAAGAATATACATTGGTAGCCTGTGCTGACTATGTTTTAGAGAAAACCAAAGGGAATACGGTTTCTAACCTATCTTCGTCAAGGGCACTGCGTGATATTACCCAAAAGCATGGGGGCACTTACGAAGCCGCTGCCGTTGGTGAAGTGAACGTTGTCACCAAAATGAAAGCTAATAATGCTATTATTGGCGGTGAGGGTAATGGAGGTATAATCTACCCCGAAAGTCATTATGGTCGTGATTCATTAGTGGGGACAGCCCTATTTTTAATGCTTATGGCAGAAAAAGGGGGCACGGTAGCTGAACTTAGGGCCAGTTACCCCAGTTATTTTATGAGCAAAAAGAAAATCCAGTTAACTCCTGAGTTGGATGTAGATGCCTTACTTGTTGCCATGCATGATAAATATAAAAATGAAGAAGTATCGACCATTGACGGCGTAAAAATTGATTTTGCCGAGAATTGGGTACATCTCCGTAAATCGAATACGGAGCCGATTATAAGAATATATACCGAAGCGAAAAGCCAACAAGAGGCGGATGCATTGGCAGATAGAATTATTGATGAAATAAAAGCAATAGCAGGAATTTAGAAAAAAAGGAAAAAAGAAAAAGCCCCGAGAATTCTCGGGGCTTTTTCTTTTACGAGCAACTATTTATCAGCAATAAGCTGATCGCTTTCCCAAACACCTTCTTCTAGCACCTGACCATGAACATCAAATATTTTTCCCTTTCCATTCTTTTTGTTTGCCTTCCATTTACCGCTCCATTTTGTTCCATCGGCAGCTATTAGGGAACCTTTACCGTGGCGTTGGTGTTTTTTAAACGCTCCTTCGTATCTGCTCTTATCAGGCCAGACGTATGTTCCTTTTCCGGACAATTGCGTACCTGAAAGATTCCCTGAGTATGAAGAACCGTCGAACCAGGTAATATTTCCTTTTACGAGCTTTCCAGCTTTTAGTTCCACGTCAAACAAGGTGCCTTCTAATTGAAATTTATACCATCCGTCTGCCAAAAGTTCAAAATCAGGACTTGTTGGAATGTTATTAAATTCTTGTGATTGAACGTTAAAAGCAAATCCAAAGCTTATTAGTGTTATCAATAATATCTTTTTCATAGTAGTATTTGATTTTCATCTAAGTCGAAACGTTAAACCAAAAACTTACAAAAAATGATTCAAGCAGAAGATTTGTTTAGCAGACCACTTTTAATCAACCCAAGTAGTAATGGTCTCTTTGATCAGTTTTTCTTGGTCCCAAACAATAAAGTGTTTTTCATTTTCAAGTGTGATGATGTTTAATTCATTTACGTTCGAGAAAGAGGATTTCATGAATTCAACATTTTCATAGGGTACTAAATTGTCATTAGTGCCGTGAATTATAGTAACATTTTCAGAAAGATATTTTAAATCGGATTGCAATGCTATCAAATCCTTTTTGAGCATCCAGAGTTCATCGTTAGAGGGTTTTAAAGCACCAGGCACAAGATATTTTAGGGGAAACCAGGTAAGGGGTTTGCGCCATTTTTCTGGTTTTTCTGCCTTAGGGTCAAGAGCTCCAGCTAAAATCATTAGGTTTTGATATGATTTCGGTGCCTCCAAGGCCATCTTTACGATTAATGGTCCTCCGTAAGAGTGTCCGATCAAAGTAACGGGTTTACCATTGTCAATTTGAGTTAAAAACTGATTCAGTAGCATGGCCTGATTATCTAGATTTATACTTTTTCTGAAATCACTAAAACCAAAGCCTGGTCTGTCGGGTGCAATAAGACGGTATTTTTTTGTCAAAAGAGAGTCTTTTAAATAGGCCTTCCAAGCATCCCAACTTCCAGGTGAACCATGGATAAAAACTAGACTTTGGGCATCTGTATTTCCCGTTTGTATATAATGTAAGGTGTTACTGTCGATTTCAACAATTCCGTCTTTATAAGCCGTTTTGCTATTCTCAAAATAGGCTTTCGTCTTTTTTGAAGATGTACGCATTGTCATGCAAGAATGGGCAAATAATAAATAGCTAAGCAGCACAAGATAAACGACATAGCGTTTTTTAAACTTCATGAGTGTCTTATTTTGATTTCTTAGCTAGAACTTGGGCTCTTTGCGCTTCCTTACCTCTATGTTTCCAACGTTTATGCGTCCATAAATAATGTTCAGGTCTTTCATAAATCTGTTGCTCTGCCAATTTTATAAACTGGTCGGTAATCTCGCCCTTTTCAGTTGACGGTGCATTGGCGGTTATGGTAGAAATTTCTGCTTTATAATAACCTCGTTTTACTTTTGACACTTTTAGGAAAACGACCGCAAGGTCCATTTTTCTTGCCAAAGTTTCAGCTCCATTAATGACCGGAACTCGTATTCCCATAAATTCTTTCCAGTATTGAGAACGACTAACCTGAGGAGATTGATCACTTACCATACCAAAAATACCTTTAATGCCATCCCTTTTGTTTTTTACAATGGTCTTTACGGTTTCTTGTTGGGTAATAAGAGTTGTATTCCACCTAGCACGTACTTTACGGCTCCAAGAATCAAAATATGTATTATTTATTTTAGTGTAGACCGCATAACCTTTGGATTTTACGTAGTTATTTAAGCTTACATTCCATTCCCAGTTGGCGTAGTGAGAACATACTACAAGAATACTTTTTTCTTTCTCAATTTCTTGAATAAGTTCAACATTCTGAATATCATACTTTTTAGCCACTGCTTCTTTAGAGAGATTCATGGTTTTAACCATTTCTAGAAATGAATCGCAGAGGTGTTTGTAAAATTCTTTTTCAATACGTTTTCGTTCTTCAATAGGTTTTTGGGGGAAAACGAGTTTTAGGTTAGATTCTACAACCTTTCTACGATACCCGATTACATGATAAATAAGAATGAATATCAAATCCGAAAACCCATAAAATAAACGATGTGGCAATATAGAAATAAACCAAAGAAAAGGATAGGCCAATACGAAAACAAGGAGTTGCATATACCGTAAAATAATGAGCAAATATAGCTATATTTGAAACCAATAAAATACGCTTTATGTATAGTTTGCATCCTGCAACAATTGCCATTATCGCAGCAAATGTTCTAATATCTCTAAAGGGCTTTAACGATACGGTATTCTTTGATAGGTATAAATTTAGTATTGGAGGAATTAGGGCAGGAGAGAAAGAACGGGCACTTACTTCGGGTTTTCTGCATGTAGATCTCGCGCATTTGTTCTTTAACATGTTTACGCTGTATTTTTTTGCAGATGTAGTCATTAGTTGGTTCGGTCCTGTTCAGTTTTTAATTATCTACTTTATAGCCCTTGTGGCGGGTAACCTGCTAAGTATATTCTTTCATAAAAATGAGCCATACTATAGCGCGGTTGGGGCAAGTGGCGCTGTTACTGGGGTTTTATATGCCGCCATCTTACTTCAGCCAGATATGCAGTTAGGCTTTTTCTTTATTCCCATTCCTTTGCCCGCTTATGTTTTAGGTATTGGGTATTTGCTATATTCTATTTATGGAATGAAAAACAGTGTCGGTAATATTGGGCATTCCGCTCACTTTGGTGGTGCCATAGGCGGATATGTGACCACGTTAATTTTTAAACCTTCTCTATTTCAGACGGATACACTTATGGTGATTCTATTGGCACTGCCCATTGTGGCACTCTTCGCCTTGGAAAAGCTAGGAAAATTAAAATAAGTAGTCTTTTTCCTACGTTAAAAAATACCTTTCATCGGACTGTCAACATTTTAGACCTCTTTTACAACATAAATTACCGTTATAAAAGGCTTGAGCTTAATTTTGGACTTTAAAATAGTGTTATATGTCCCAATTTAAAAAGTTCACCCTACTTTCTTTTGTATTCTTATTCGCAATTTCATGTTCGGACGAGACAACTTTTTTTGACCAAGAGGCTGAAGAAGCCTTTAAGGAAAAAATTGATCAAAACTCAGTTTCTGTAACAGACTTAACCGAATTGAACAGTGTTCTTAATTTTGATGAAGCTGGTGTTGTAGATTTAGTAACTAGCACTGCATCGACAAACGGGAAATTCTTTTCAACTGCCAAAGGAAATGAATTGGCAGGCGATTATCCATTAACTTTGGTAGCTACACTTGATGCACCAAGGCCTAATTTTGATGGCTTTGATAATTTAGCAGCAACGCATGTCGCCATAAATGGTGATGTGGCCTACGTTACCTATAATACGGCTGGCCTTGGCTATGCAGGTGCCATGTATATTATCGATATAGCCGATCCGCAAAATCCCGTTGTACTTTCTGGTATTTTATATTATGCAGATTTAAATTCTGTGGTTTATAATGAAGGCCATGCTTATGTAGTAGGTGGTTTTGACGCCGGCGAATCGTTGACCAATGCATTTATTGGAAAGATACCGGTTGCTGGAAATACGATAGATTTTAACAATATTACCTATGGTATACAAGACGGTTTTAATGTGCCCGATGTAGCTATACAAAACGATAAGGTCATTGTCGGTAGTGGTACTAACGGCTTGCTTATTGCCTATGACAAGGCTACAATGACAAAATTGTACGATACACCTGTTACTGATATACGTTCGCTTTCTGTAAAGGATAATACCATTGCTGTTTTAGACGCTAGCAGTGGTGTAAAGTTTATGGACCCAGATTTTAATTTGGTAAATGAAATAGCAATATCTTCCGATTTCGGTGTGGATGAAAAGCGTACCATTACCCATTTTGGAGAAAATGTATTGGTGGCCGAAGGTTCGAATGGAGCAGGAGTCTATAATGCTGCCACTGGAGCATTTATAGAGCACTTACCTATTTTGTTAGACCCTGATGGAATCGAGGCCGTAAATAAAGTGACCAATGCGGTTTCCGTAAACGAAGATGTGGTCTTCATGGCTAACGGTGGTGCTGGTTTGGCATTATTTAAGGGAACAGGTTCTACAGCTGATCCTTATGGTGTTATAGACTTAGCTGGTTCAATTAATTATGTTGCTTCTAAAGGAGACTACTTATTTGCGGCGGCAGGTCTTGGCGGATTCAAGGTCATTAAAATGAATAAGCCATCACCTGAGTTAGAGGAACGATGCGCTGTTTCACCAAGTTATAACGGTAGAAATAGACTAACAGTAAATATAGGTGAAGATTTATCGTATAGTGGTTCTAGAAGTTTAAGAGAACTTACTATTAACGGGTCTCTTTTACTATGTGGTTCATGGACGGTAAGAGATGGTATAGAAATAGGTACTAATGCCCTGTTCGAATTAAGTGGTTCGATGACAGTTGCTAGAAATAGTAGAAGACAAGATGTTACTGTAGGCGAAGGAGCAACCTTTAGGGTAGAAGACGGTAACTTAACCATTTGGGGAGATTTGATTCTTGAAGATAATGCTTCACTTGAATTTATTGGAACGAATACAGTAACTGTGCATGGTAGCGTTATTCAGTCCAGTTCAGCTACGATTAGTGGCGATTTTGATGACACCGAAGGAAGTTTTTAATAAGATATAAAGAATAAAAAAAGCCCTGTGCAACTAATTGCACAGGGCTTTTTAGTTTTAGATAACTTGAATTTAGTTGAGCAATAACTCAGCTACTTTTTCTTCAAGTGCTGGTCCACGTAAATCCTTGGCTACAATAACTCCATTTTCGTCCAATAAAAATGCCGCAGGTATTGCGTTTATGTTATACATTTTAGCAATCGGGTCATTAAAATATTGAAGATTCGAAACATGGTTCCATGCTAAGCTATCCGCTTCAATAGCCTTTAACCAATCTTCCGATTTTCTATCTAAGGAAACTCCGACAACGTTAAAACCCTTGTCCTTATACTTATGGTAAACAGAAACTATATTAGGGTTCTCAGCTCTGCAGGGTCTGCACCAAGCTGCCCAAAAATCAACGAGGGTCAATTTACCCTTTACATCATTTAAAGCTAAAATTTTACCATCAGGGGTCGGACCAGAAAATTTTGGAGCCGAAGCACCAACTTCTGTGGCCGCCATGGCGTTTAGTTGTTCAGATAATTCTTTTCCTGGTTTTGATTTTTTTAAATCTTCTGTAAATCCATCAAAAAGAGCTCTTACCTCCTTGGACGGAATTGCTTTTGTTTTTAATAGATTATCCAATAATAGAACTGAAATAATAGCACTAGGGTTGTTTTTAATAAATTCTTTATTGAAGTTCTGAGACCTCTCTTGCAGTTCAAAGTACTCTTCTCGTAATGAACTAAGAGTGGCAGTGTCTCTGGTTTGATTTGCTATGCGCATTTCTCCATTAATAGATTCTGCCATTTGGCGTAATTTTCGTTGCTCTTTCAAGAAATTAGCGAAAAATTCATTTTGGGGCGTACCTTCGGCATTGGTGAAAATTAGACTATCCTTTTGTCCTTTATAAGAGATTGTACCATTCTCCAACATTAGAGGCCAGTTACCACGAATACCTTCGAATACCATATAATGTAACGCAGGTGCGTCTTGGGTGCCTTCAAATTTAAATTTTCCTGCGATTATGAGGGCCGTATCAATATCAACAAGTTTTTTTGTAGAATCCATTGTTTTTAGATAAACTTTAGTGCTATCGTTCATCCCTCCTGTAATCTCACCGTTTATGGTATATCCATCCGTTCCAGTTCCACATGCTATAATAGAAATAGCTATTGTTGCTACGGCTAAGAATTTTTTCATAAGATTTTAATTTTTGCCAAAGGTAAAGATATTAACAGGCATAAAAAAAGGCTCCAACTTGGAGCCTTTTAATTTTACTTTTTAAAATTGATAACGGAGGCCTAGGGCAATATCGAAAAGGAAATCATTATCGAATCCGTCAAATCCTATGATTCCAATTTCTGGGCGTATATCCAAAGAAATGAGTAAAGGGATATCGAAATCATATTCCAGACCTAAGTTTCCGGCGGCAAAAACAAACAGTCCGTCGTTATCATCGCTAAACCCATTATTATTGTTGGGTACAGGTTCAAAATCAGCATTGCCAAGTCCGCCACCAACACCGTAATACCAATTAAATCCACCGTCAATTTGATGAACCCATTGGTAAACACCTGCAAGTTTAAAGGCGTCAAACTCTCTACTGTCTCTAAAACCCAGATTAAATTCGGCCCTGTTTAGTCGACCGATGGCTTTTTGATATGAAATTTCTGCCCCAAAGCCGTCGCTATCCCCTAAACGTAAGCCTAAAGTATGGTCTGAAATGCTCTGAGCCTGAACAGAAATTGTTGCAAATACAAATAGTGCTGTAATAAATGTGATGATTCTCATAAGTTTCTCGATTTAATGAAATTAAAAAATAAGTCTCTTTTCTACTTAGTGTAATAAAACTTACTTTAGTTGTCAAAAATTGTTCCAACTTGCAAATTTCGGTATTAAAAGAACTTTCTGACAACCTTGAAGGGGAATTAAAATTCGATAATTTATCCAAAACACTGTATGCTACGGATGCTTCTGTGTATCGTAAGATTCCCTTGGGCGTTGCCTTTCCAAAAACGGATAATGACTTAAAAGTGCTATTGAGATTTGCAACTGACCATGACATCGGACTGGTACCTAGAACAGCTGGCACTTCATTGGCCGGTCAGTGCGTCGGGGATGGTATTATTGTAGATACCTCTAGGTATTTTACTAAAATCATACATCTTAACGAGAAAAAGCGACAAGTTGTCGTACAACCAGGTGTTGTGCGAGATGAGCTTAACCGGTATTTAAAACCATATGGTCTTTTTTTTGGTCCGAATACGTCTACTTCTAACCGATGTATGATAGGTGGAATGGTCGGTAATAATTCTTCTGGAACAACTTCAATACAATACGGAGTAACTCGAGATAAAGTGGTTGCGTTAAAGACCATTTTAGCAGACGGCAGCGATGCCTTTTTTGAGGAAATAACAAAAAAAATCTTTGAAGAAAAGTTGAAAGTTGATTCTTTGGAAGGAAAAATCTATAAATTTCTCTATCAAGAACTTTCTGACCCCAAAATTCAACAAGAAATTCTTTCCGAATTTCCTAAACCAACGATACACCGTCGAAATACGGGTTACGCGGTTGATGAGCTTTTGCGCAGTAGCGTTTTTGATGGTAATGATGCAAATTTCAATTTGTGCAAGTTGTTGAGCGGTAGTGAAGGTACACTAGCTTTTACCACAGAAATTACTTTACAGCTAGATGAACTTCCGCCGGAATATGCTGCTATGGTGGCCACACATTATTCTTCTTTAGAAGATTGTTTGAGTGACGTAGCACCTGTAATGACCCATAGCTTGCATTTATGCGAAATGATGGATAAGGTGATTTTAGATTGTACCAAAAATAACAGGCAACAGCTAAAGAATCGCTTTTTTGTCGAAGGAGACCCTGCTGCAATTTTGATGTTGGAGGTAAAAGCGACTTCAACGGAGAAATTGGAACAAGAGATAGAAAACCTGCAAAAGACCATTCAAAAATCGGGCTTAAGTTATGCGAGCCCCGTTTTGTACGGTGATGATATTCGTAAAGCCATAGAACTTCGAAAAGCCGGTTTGGGGCTATTGGGTAATATGGTGGGCGACAAAAAAGCCGTAGCTTGTATTGAAGATACTGCTGTGGCACTTGAAGATTTAAAAGATTTTATTCTTGAGTTTTCTGAAATCATGGCTGGTTATAAGCAAAATGCTGTTTACTATGCCCATGCAGGGGCCGGTGAGTTGCATTTAAGACCAATTCTCAATCTTAAAAAGTCTTCCGATGTGGCTATATTTAGAGCGATAACAGCTGATGTCGCAAAATTAACAAAGAAATACAAGGGTAGTTTTAGTGGTGAACATGGTGACGGTATTGTGCGGGCAGAGTTTATACCCCTAATGATTGGGGAATCAAACTATAAGCTTTTAAAGCGTCTTAAATCAGTGTTTGACCCTTCATGCATTCTTAATCCAGGTAAGATTGTTGATGCGTATCCAATGGATGAATCCCTGCGATATGAGATTGATAGGAAAGAGCCTGAAATAAATACCCTTATGGACTTCTCGGATAGTGAAGGTATTCTAAAAGCGGCCGAGAAATGTAATGGGAGTGGTGATTGTAGAAAATCACAACATATGGCCGGGGCTATGTGCCCCAGTTATCACGCCACATCAAATGAAAAAGACACCACTAGGGGTCGGGCCAATACCTTACGAGAGTTTTTAACCAATTCAGATAAACCGAATCAATTTGACCATGAAGAACTAAAAGAAGTCTTCGATTTGTGTTTGAGTTGTAAGGCTTGTGCAAGCGAGTGTCCCAGTAATGTTGATATTGCAACTCTAAAAGCAGAGTTTTTGTATCAATACCAAGAAACAAATGGGTATACCTTTAGGAGCAAACTATTTGCAAATAGTACAAGGTCGAATGCCTTGGGCAGTAAGTTTTCTGGCCTGACCAATGCGGTTTATGATTCTAAAATCTTAGGTGGAATTCTGAAAAAAGTTTCTGGTGTTGCTGTCGAAAGGTCTTTGCCAAAAGTTTATAGTTTTAATTTTGATAATATCATTCAAAGCATTAATAGTAAGAAGGTTAATTCATGTAAAAAGGTAGTATTATATTTAGATGAGTTTACCAAATACTTGGATGTTGAAGTTGGCAAAGATGCTATTCATGTTTTACAAAAACTAGGGTATGAGGTAGAGCTGTTTTATGCTGAAAGCGGACGAACCTATTTGTCGAAAGGTTTTTTAAAAGAAGCCAAAAAGCTTGCGGTAAAAAATATTGAAGCATTGAAACCAATATTAGAGAAAGATTTGCCCATAGTAGGTCTTGAACCGTCTGCAATTCTCTCTTTTAGGGATGAGTATAAGCGATTATATGACGATAAGGTTCTTGTTGATAGACTTGCTAAACAAAGCTTTTTAATTGAAGAGTTCTTAGCTCAAGAAATAGCAGTTGGCAACATTTCCGCCGATAGTTTTACCTCGGAGGCTCGAACAGTAAAAATTCATGGGCATTGTCATCAAAAAGCCTTATCAAATCAAAAGGTCACTTTTGATGTTTTGAACCTTCCTAAAAACTATAAGGTTTCTATTATCGCTTCGGGCTGTTGCGGTATGGCCGGCTCTTTTGGTTATGAAAAAGAACATTACGAAACAAGCATGGCAGTGGGGGAGTTAAAATTATTTCCAGCCGTACGTAAAAGTGATGTCAATACTATTATTTCTGCAAATGGAACCAGTTGCCGTCATCAAATCTTTGATGGTACGGGAAGAAAAGCGCTACATCCCATCACCATCTTGCGTCAAGCCCTGCTTGCCTAATGATTTTTTATTAATGTTACTAGACTTTACTTTTCTTTCTTCGGTAATTGAGGCTATGAGTTCGTTCATATCCATTTCCTTTAAATC
The DNA here is from genome assembly GCF_042684265.1 of Croceitalea marina. Classification (NCBI taxonomy): domain Bacteria; kingdom Pseudomonadati; phylum Bacteroidota; class Flavobacteriia; order Flavobacteriales; family Flavobacteriaceae; genus Croceitalea; species Croceitalea marina. The sequence continues at coordinate 42,361 of NZ_JBHULB010000005.1, forward strand.
CTCATCAACAAAAAAAGGCAGTAGTTTATCATAATTGTAGTGATAAACGCGCCATCTTTTGAACGAATACTCCAAAGCGGTAAGATTTTCGACCCAATCACCAGAATTTAAATACATGGTTTTGCCATATTTGTTCTCGTATTGCTCTTTTTTGGGTTCGTGAATATGTCCGCAAATCACGTACTCATAATTTTTTTCAATGGCCAAGTCGGCAGCGGTTTTCTCGAAATCATTAATGTGCTTTATGGCACCTTTTACGCTATTCTTTATTTTTTTTGATAGCGAGTACTTCTCTCTGCCCATCTTTGCCAAACACCAATTGATAAACCTATTGATTAAGATAAGTAGATTGTATCCATAACTACCCAGTTTTGCCAGCCATTTGGCATTTTGAATGGATACATCAAATATATCCCCATGAAATATCCACGCTTTTTTTCCATCAAGGTTTAAAACCAATTTATTGGCGATACTGAAGTTTCCTATAGAAGTGGCCGAAAACTTTCGCAGCATTTCATCGTGGTTGCCTGTTATGTAATGGACTTCCGTTCCTCGAGATGCCATTCCAATAATTTTCTTTAACACTTTCAAGTGAGATGGAGGAAAATACCGTTTGTTAAATTGCCAGATATCAACAATATCACCATTAAGAATCAGCTTCTTTGGATGTATGCTATTCAGGTATGCAAGCAATTCTTCAGCATGGCAACCATGTGTCCCCAAGTGAACATCAGAAATAACTACTACTTCTATCTTCCTTTTTTTCAACACCAAAATTTTAGGCAAAATAACAGTGAAGAAATAAATTGGCAATCAATTTGAAGTCAAGTGTTTATAATCTAATTGTTAACTAAACATTACAGTATGGCCCAAATGTTTATAAATCTTTAACTGCGCGATATACTTTGTTAAGAGACAAGGAAAAATTACCTTTGATATCTTCAAAACCACTGATATGGCAGGCAATTCGTTTGGAACTCTTTTTAGACTAACTACTTTTGGCGAATCCCATGGGCGTGCTTTAGGTGGGGTCATTGATGGTTGCCCAGCAGGGATAGTTTTAGATTTAAATGCAATTCAAAATGAACTAAACCGAAGAAAACCAGGGCAATCCGCCATTGTTACCCAGCGTAAGGAGCCAGATACTGTTGAAATATATTCTGGACTCTTCGAAGGAAAGACTACAGGTACACCTATTGGTTTTGCGATTCATAATACAAATCAGAAATCCAAAGACTATTCACATATAAAAGATTCATATCGACCTTCTCATGCCGATTACGTCTATGATAAGAAGTATGGATTTAGAGATTACAGAGGTGGGGGTAGAAGTTCGGCTCGTGAAACTGCAAGTAGAGTGGTTGCAGGTGCCATTGCGAAACAGTTTTTAAAAGGAATTGAAATCAATGCTTTTGTTTCTCAAGTAGGGGAATTAAAAGTCCAAAGACCGTATCAAGAATTGGACTTTAAAGAAATTGAAAAGAATCCTGTCCGTTGTGCCGACCCGGAAATGGCGAAGCAAATGGAAGATTATATCAAATCCATTAAAAAAGAAGGGGATACGATTGGCGGGGTGATTACCTGTGTGGCAAAAAATGTACCGATTGGTTTAGGGGAACCGGTTTTTGATAAACTTCATGCCGAACTCGGAAAAGCAATGCTTAGTATAAACGCTGTAAAAGGTTTTGAGTACGGTAGCGGATTTGATGGAGTTTTGATGAAGGGTAGTGCTCACAACGACCAGTTCAATAAAGATGGAACCACTAAAACCAACCTGAGCGGAGGCGTACAAGGGGGTATTAGTAATGGTATGGACATCTACTTCAATGTTGCGTTTAAGCCGGTAGCCACGGTATTACAAGGTTATGAAACCATAAATAAAAAAGGGGAGAAAGTAAAGACCCAAGGTAAGGGTCGTCATGACCCTTGTGTAGTGCCGAGAGCAGTACCTATCGTAGAGGCAATGACCGCTTTGATATTGGCGGACTACTACTTGCTGGCAAGAGTCAACAAAGTATAAGGCATTTGGTTGATTTCCTTTCAAAATAGTATCTTACCGACATAAACTTCAACTATGCGTAAATTAGAATTGCACTGGAAAATCCTTATTGGGATGCTTCTAGGTATCGTTTTTGGATTTGTAATGACCCAAGTTGATTGGGGAGCTTCCTTTGTTTCGAATTGGGTTCAGCCTTTGGGAACAATTTTTGTCAAGTTGTTGAAGCTTATTGCGATACCCCTGATTATTGCTTCTTTGGTCAAGGGAATTTCTGATTTAAAAGACATTTCAAAATTTAGAAATATCGGTCTACGTACCATTGGCATTTATATTGTCACGACCATTGTAGCAATAACCATAGGTTTGGTTTTGGTAAATATAGTTCAACCAGGGGATGGAATTTCTGAAGAAACCGTAGCAAAACTCACCGAGACCTATGCGAATTCTGAAGGCGTCACCAAAAAGATGGATGAGGCCATGAAACAAAAAGGCAGTGGTCCATTACAGTTTTTAGTGGATATGGTTCCCGATAATGCGTTAAAGGCTATGAGTGATAATAGTTTGATGCTGCAAGTCATATTTTTCACCATTTTCTTAGGTATTTCTATGCTGCTGATAGGTGAAAAGCGAGCAAAGCCCTTGAAGGATTTCTTTGATTCTCTTAATGAAGTGGTGCTTAAGATGGTAGATTTAATTATGCTTTCAGCACCTTATGCAGTATTTGCCCTTTTGGCCGGTGTTGTGGTTTCGTCAAGTGACCCTGATCTATTATTGGCACTTTTAAAATATGCTGCAACTGTTGTTGCCGGGTTGTTAATCATGATTGTATTTTATCTAATCGTGGTTTCTGGTTTTACAAAAAAGAATCCATTTTGGTTTTTAAAGCAAATGAGTCCTGCCCAATTATTGGCATTTTCTACAAGTTCAAGTGCTGCAACCTTACCCGTTACTATGGAGCGCGTTGAGGAACATATTGGGGTGGATAAAGAAGTTTCCAGTTTTGTGCTTCCAGTTGGGGCAACCATTAATATGGATGGCACCAGTTTGTATCAAGGCGTAGCAGCAGTTTTTATTGCGCAGGCCCTTGGCTTCGATTTAACGCTTGGTGATCAGCTTACTATTGTGCTCACGGCACTTTTGGCTTCTATTGGTAGTGCTGCCGTGCCTGGAGCCGGAATGGTGATGTTGGTCATCGTTTTAGAAGCGATAGGCTTTCCTGCGGATAAGCTGGCCATAGGCTTGGCTCTGATTTTTGCGGTAGACAGGCCTTTGGATATGTGCAGGACTGTTGTGAATGTGACGGGAGACGCAACGGTGTCAATGATAGTGGCCAAGTCTGTCGGCAAACTCGGTAAGCCCAAAGTAAAAAACTGGGACGATCATTTAGAGGAGGTAAAATAGCTAATCAGATTCCTGATTATTTTGCAGTTCAAAAAATAGCGACTAACTTATAGACTTCAACCAAGACCCTTAAAGAATGAATATTTGTTTTTTGATGTATCCGTGGGAAGAAATAGACCCAGAAAACGATACAAGTTTATCCTTAATTCATGAATGCGTTAAAAGAGGGCATGGCGTTGCACTTTGCAGCCCGGCGAACCTTACGATTCGCAATAGTGTTACCAATGCTTTTTGCACCGTAATAAATAGAATGGATAAGGTTTCAAGTAGTTTAAAAACCTTCTACAAGCAGGCAACACTTAGGGAGGAAATGCTTCCTTTAGCTGGATTTGATGTGTTATTCATGAGGGCAAATCCGCCTCTAGACCCCATAATGCTCAATTTTTTGGACTCGGTAAAAGATGATGTTTTTATTATGAATTCGTTGCAGGGTTTAAGAGAGGCCAATAATAAATTGTACACGGCAGCATTTGGCGATAGCCATAGCAATATTATTCCTGCTACGCATGTTTCTAAAAACAAGCGTCACCTTATCCGTCAGATTAAGGAATCTAAGGCCGATAAAATGATTTTAAAGCCTTTAAACGGTTTTGGGGGTTCCGGTGTTATTCTTATAGAAAAGTCAGCGATGAGTAGTATTCAATCACTACTAGATTTTTATATAACTAATTCAGATGGAACATCTAACTATGTCATACTTCAAGAATACATTGAAGGTGCGGACCAAGGCGATGTTCGTATTCTTTTATTGAACGGGCTGCCAATTGGAGCCATGAGACGTATTCCGGGAACAGATGATCACCGATCAAATGTATCCGCCGGAGGATCTATAGCAAAGCATGCTATGACCAAGGAAGAGAAAGCGCTTTGCAAACAAATTGGCCCTAAACTGGTCAAAGACGGACTCTACTTTGTTGGTATCGATGTGATTGGGGGCAAATTGGTTGAGGTTAATGTAATGTCACCAGGTGGAATCACGTATATGAACAAGGTGTACAAAACCAAAATTCAGTCGAAGGTTATCGATTTTGTAGAAAGTAAGGTCATTGATACTCTAGAAGCCTTTGACCGTAGGTCACGTTTAAGAAATGAGGTTGCCAATGCGTAAGCTTTCTATTAACGCCATAATTAAAAGCATTAAGTCCGAGGAAATTTTTGAAGCAGTTGCTGAAGATTACTCCTTTACTTTAAAAATTGAATCCTACGTTCCTTATGTCTGCGGTGCAGTTCATGATGGACATCAGTTCAGAAAGTCTTTATGGGATAATTGTAGGCACACCGAATACGAACGTTGGTATGAAGAAGACCCCTGTACGAAGCAGATGGTGCAGTCGCACCCAATCGTTATAGCGGGTTGTGATAGTCGGTTTGAATATGACTTGAACAGGGCACCAGAAACAGCGGTATATACAGATGCCTGGGGAAAGGAATTATGGAAATCTCCTTTAAAGGATAATGAAAAACAACATAGCCTTAAGAAGCATGATAATTTTTATCGGGTAGTGAATACGCTATTGACCAAGCTAGAAGAAAAATACCAACGAGTACTGGTTTTTGATATGCATAGCTACAATTGGAAACGTTGGGATAGGGAAGTACCTACGTGGAATTTAGGCACAGCCAATATCGATATTGAAAGATTTGGTGCTATCGCCCAGGATTGGAGTAATACCTTAGGCGGAATGCAACTTCCGAACGGAATTGTTTCTACTTCACGAATAAACGATACCTTTCAGGGGAACGGTTACTTTTTAAAGTACATTACAGAAAATTTCAGCAATACCTTGGTATTTGCGACAGAGATTGCTAAAGTCTATTGTGATGAGCTTTCAGGTATTATTTACCCTGAAGTGGTCAAATCGGTTGAAGAACAGCTAAAAGAAATGATACCTTTGCAGTCTGAAGCGTTTCAAAAAGCCTTATGATTCAGTCTGTAGAAACATTGACCCAAATTCAAGAAGAATACCCTCATTTGTTTGAGATAGATGCCAATTTAGACCGTTTGGTCAAGCGTATCGAACTGTTGAGCTATGTAAATCCTTTAAATATAGAGAAAGAGAAGCAGCGCTTTTTCGCTTCAAAATACACCTGTGAACCTGCATTTAAGTATCCAAAATTAAAATTCAACCCTTACAAATTGCACCGTCTTTTTTTTTCACAGCGATTGGAAAGAATCAAAGATGATAGGGTTAGGAATTTTTATCAAGAGGTGATTTATTACTATGCCAATATGATTCAATGTATTGAAACGATAGGACATGGTAAAAGATTCTATTACAATTCTTTACGTGTTTTTGGAACTCCAACAGAGAAAGATGTTCAGAATGCGAGATTTATTCTTCATTATGCAGACGAACCGGCTAGCGGTGATATGGAAAAAGTATTTTCTCCGCAAGAAGCCAAAAGCTATTTTGAAGATTTTGCGAAGCAATATGACTTTCCCTTGAACATAAAATTTTCAACGAACATTGCTGCAGATGCAATGGTGAGTAATAGTTCGCAGACGCTTTTTATCAAAAAGAATACTAGATTTAGTAAGAATCAGCTTTTAACCTTGGCGAACCATGAAATTGGGGTTCATTTGGTTACAACTTTCAACGGTTTAGAACAACCATTAAAGGTTTTTTCTAACGGTTTGCCTAAAAATGTCGAAACCCAAGAAGGTTTGGCGGTTTTTAGTGAATATATGGGTGGGGCATTAACGCTTAAACGCCTAAAAGAACTTGCTTATCGCGTTATTGCTTCCGATAGTTTGATCAAGGGCTATGGTTTTGCCGATACTTTTGATTTAATACATGGCCAATACAAACTAAACCGTGACGAAGCATACAGTATTACCCTAAGGGCCCACAGGGGTGGCGGATTTACGAAGGACAGACTTTATTTAAGCGGACTTCGAAAGATTTATAAAAAATACCAAAAGAAAGAAAGCCTTGATGCATTGCTTTCCGGAAAAGTTACCTTAGATAGTCAAGAACATATGAATTATTTGAGTGGAATCGGTTTAATGAGCCCAATAACACATAAAAGCCATTCATTTGCACAAAATTTGAATACAAACAGCACTTTGGATTTTATTTTAGAGAACCTAAAATAGAATTACCATGATAAGGCCAGTATCTTTTCTTTCTACTATTCTACTGATTTTCTTTGTACCTATAGCACTTACCGCCCAACAAAAACCTTTGGGGAAAGCACCTGCAAAATGGTTTTCTTATATAAGCCCTGGTGAGCTGACGAATATTATTGAATACGAAGATAAATTGGTTCTTGAGAGCATCAGTGAGCTCAGTGATGATAAAAGACCAAACCTTGATACGGTTTATATTATTAAGCGAATTGATGAGAAATTTTTAGTAATAGAAAAAAAGTCTAGAAAAGGATTTGGATTAATGGAGCGAACTGCCAATATAGCCAATGGATACATCGAAATAAATGCACCGCTAGAAGCTGAGAGCATTAGCGCTTTAGAAGAAAAATTAAAAGCCGGAGTTCCTGATTGGAAAAACCTGGAATCAAGAAGATTTTATACCGAAGACCGATTTAATGCACTTAAAAAAGCACCGGGGCTTAATGAGATAACCCGTGAAGACCTAATTACATCGCTGGCCTGGCGAGAACCCTTGGGTGCTTTGCTCAAAGCTTATGTTGATGATAACCCGGATAGAGGGCGGTACAAGATATACCGTTATATGGAAGCCTTTAGAAATAAGAAACTTATTGAATTGGGTTATAATCCATATAAAATAGTTGCCTATAATTTTGAGGAAATGTTCAGCGGTGATGAGGAAGTAATTAAATTGTTGACCGAAGAAATTACTTTTGATTAAAATTTAAAAGCGAAGACGAGTTGATTTCGTCTTCGCTTTTTATAGTTACAAGGATATATATTTTCCCCTTGGATATTTGACCTGAAAAGAGAAGCTTTCCTTTTTATTTTCTTTGGGGGCTAAATCTAGATTCCAACTTAATAGACCATTTTTTTTATCGTAAGTAGCATTGTAGGTCTCAACATCATCGACTTTTATGTCTTTATGTTGTGATTTTGGTATTCTATCCATCAGTTTTAGGCTAATGGCAGTGTTTTTATTGTTTTTTACCTCAAGGTCATAGGTGCGGTCAAGAATACGGTTGCTCCCCGTGAACGATTTGCTTTTAAAGTTGCGCTGTTGTTTTCTCGTCACGGTAATATTTGCATCAATGCCTAAAGACAGTACCATTTCCTTTTTAACGGTATAGGGGTCTAATGCTGTTTTACCGGCATAAGTACCTTCAAAATAGATATTGGCTTCACCAGGCAATAGCTGGTATTTCTCCCAGTCTTTAAAACTAGCGGTCAAGAAAACATTTTCATTGATAATCGGAGCGGCAAAATATTCATAACTCGCAGGCATTTGAAACGTATTGATTTCAATGGCAGTAATATCACCATCAGATGCAATGGAATAGGGTTTTTTGATAATGAATTTGGCATTGGTTAAATCATCTTGAAGCCTGCTCTTTTTTGTAGTGATAACAATTACTCCATTTGAAGCTCTACTCCCATAAATTGCTGTAGCATTGGCATCTTTAAGTGTCTCAATATGTTGAATTTCACTCTGGTCTATATCGCTTTCAGAAAAACCTTCTATTGGCACACCATCGACAATGACTAATGGCTCTGGTTGTTGATACCTAATTTTCGGGGCTTTATGGGTAGAACCAGAAGCCCCGTTTATATTGACCCCAGCAGCTCTACCTTGTATTAGTTGTTCAGCTTCTATAGATGAAACAGAGGCTGAATAATTTTTAGATGAGGAGCCATAAGCAGTTACCACAACTTCCTCCAATGCTTCAGCATCTTCTTCCATACGTATGTTCATTATGGAGGAGTAGATAGGTAGTTCCGTTGTTCTTTGGCCGATATAAGAAAACTGCAGTTCTTGGCCGGTGGTAACATTCAAGGTGTAGTTGCCGTCAAAATCGGTTTGCGTACCATTTGTTGTTCCTTTTACAAGCACGTTAACGCCTGGTAAAGGTTGACCTGATTCGTCGGTAACCGTCCCAGTTATTCTTTTTACAGTGGGGTTAAAAGCATATCCCTTCTTTTTTGAGGTTAGCTTTTGTCTTCTTGAATAGGCGCTTACAAAATTCAAATATTTGGTATCTAAATTGGGCTTGGACACATTATAGCTTGGGTTTCCTGTCGAAAGTGTGACATTGACATTATTCCAATCTTTACCCGTGTTTTGATACACATTGGCCTTATAAGCGAGATTCAAGGGTGCATTGAGTGCTTTGGATTTGATATCGTAATTGGGTATCCAACCGGCATCTTGTACTTGATAGGCCAGTTGAATGTTTAAAGTAGTGGCTATGGGAGCGTCAAACTTTATCCTCAGTTCTCCTTGAGGTAGTGCAGGGGATTTATTAGCTTCCGCCAATTGGTTTTGAATATCCCTTAGGTCCTTATTATGTTGATTAATTTCTAAATTGATTTTAAAAACTTCATTTTTAATTGCAGTTATGCGTTCACGATAATACTGACTGATTTCTTTAATTTTTTGAAGGTCTAAGGCTTGATTGTCAGCACTTACCAATCGGTTGGTGGTAATGACTTTTTCTTCTTCCTCCAATCCAACAATCTGATTCCTTAAAAAAGTAACTTCGGAAGTTATTCGCTCAATTTCATTTTCCAATAGTGTAGTTTTTGGATGGCTTTCAGATTTATCTAAATAATTAATGTCGTAAGACATGGCCAAAATGGAAACAACTGCTAAACCGGAAACCTGAATACTGCTTTCTTCAATCTTATGCGAAAGACCTGTAAAAATAACCTCAGAAGTACCCGATTCTAGCTTGCAATTCGCATTTCTCGTGATTTGCGCTCCAGATAGGTAAACGGTTACCTCTTTAATCTTGGATGGTATTTTTACCTCATTGGCAAAAACAAAATAGGGGAGTAGGAATAGAATTTGAACGAGCTTTTTCATAAGATTGGCTTTAAAGTTTCACCAAACCTAGTTTTTGTTCATACTAATTAAAATCGATAATTAGTAAAACCAATTTATTTGTAAGTAAAGTAGCTTTTTGAATTAGGCAAGTTAAAAATGTCATTCTGAACGCAGTGAAGAATCTGAGTTCTAGTGGAAAATAAGATTCTTAGCTCAAATTTTTCACTCAGAATGACAAAAGAACTCCCTGTCATTTCTAGAAGCGATAGGAATTATCAATTGAGGAATTAATCCACAAACTTGGCCTGTAACTCGGGGGTAGGAATCATACAGGCATCTTTCTTGCCATACCATTTGTAGCGATTACGGGCGACAAAGTCATATACTATATCGCGGATACCCTTAGGAAAAACATAAAGTAAGGAAGAAAGGGTACGATATCCCTTAAGTCCTTTACCGATTTCTAGGGCGGCATCGGATTTTGTGTAATAGGCTACACCGGGTTCAATTAATATAATGGAATCTATTTGACTGGTATCTATTCCACGCTCCTTAGTGAGTTGTTCACCAATTTCACTTTGCAGTGCTGCGAAACGAAAGGTGTCTTGTTTGTCGCGTTTAATCACAAATTGTACGACCCCATTGCAAAGGTTACAAACCCCATCAAAAAGAATAATTTTTTTGTTTTCTTCTACCACTTTGGCAATTTGTAGTCATTTCGAGCGAGCATAGCAACGAGAAATCTCGATTTCTCAATTGGCATATCTCATCTCACGTTGAAATGACGGTTGAGCTGTACAAAGATACGCTAGGGCTTAGGTAAGACCTAAACTTTATAATGTATTTAAGAAACTGGTTAAATCGGTTTCCTTGTCTATATTGAGTTTCTTTTTTAAGCGGTATTTAGATTTCAGAATACTATCAGGTAGTACATTTAAAGTTGCTGCAATTTCTTTGGTGGTAAGGTTCATGCGCAGAAAAGCAGCCAAGCGTATCTCCTTTTCGGAGATATCAGCTGCAAGTGTTTTCAATTTCTGGTCAAAATCATTATGAACCTCTGCAAAATAGGTTTTAAACACTTCCCAGTCCTTATCCGAAGCATTTTCCTTTTTTAAGAGCATTACAATACGCCTGAACTCCGTTTTAAACTTTTCTGGTGATTTTTTAATGTTTTCCAAATTTTCCATGAGTTCCTTAATAAAGGTATTCTTTTGAACTAAATGTAGCGTTTGGCTAGTAAGTTCTTTCTTTTTATGTTCAATTTCCTGCTTGTAGATTTCTTCTTGCTTTTCCCTAGCTATTTTATTCTTTTTAATACGTTGGCGATAACCAAAAACCGAAAGACCAAACAAGGCTAGGGCAGAGACCATACCTCCTCCATAAAGTCCCTTGGTGAGTTTGTCTACTTTGGCTTTTTCATTTAGGGTTTTGATTTCCTCATCCTGTAGCGCAAGAGCAGCTTCTTTCTTTTCAGTCTCATATTTCTTTTCTAGTTCATCAATTTGAGATCGCACATCCTTGTTGAAAATTGAATCGTATGCTACCATATATCTACCCCTAAAATCATAAGCTTTTTTGTGTTCACCCATAGCAGCATAGGTTTCCGCTATTTTTCGGTATAGTTGTGATTGGTTTTTGTACATACCCCCTTGCTCAGCCATCTCTAGTGCAGGATAGTAGTAGTTTAGCGCCTTTTGGTACTGGTTGACTTTATGAGCGTTGTATCCGAGACTGGACATTGCCAAAAGCTCTGACTGTTTCTGCCCAGTTTTTCTGGCGAGTTCAATTGCTTCCTTGAAATAGTTATTCGAAAGCTGAATACTGTCTAAACTTGCATAGGCATTTCCCAAGTTTGATACAAGCAGAGATCGACCCCTTGTATACTTCATTAGCTTATAAAGGGAGTCCGCTTTCTTATAGAAGGATATTGCTTGCAAACTGTTCCCCTGTTTATTTTCTAGAACTGCAATTCTATTCCATGCTGAAGCTAGCATTCGTTGATTGCCATTTTGTAGATAAATATTCTCAGCCTTTTGAAAGTACTCTTTGGCCTTCTCATATTTGAAGAATAAAGCATGTACTGTACCGATAGACAAATAGTTCTGCCCCAAAATGTTAGGGTCTGCATCAAACTTCTCCCGAATTTTAATTGATTTCATATGATAGACCATTGCGGAGTCCAATCTGCCCTGCATCCTTTGGTTGATACCTAAATTATTGAATGAATGGCTAAGTTCAAGTGTATCATCTGTTTTTTCTAAATAGCTTATGGATCTCCGAAATGATTTTTCCGATGCTTTATAATCTTTGCCATAACCTTCAGAGACTCCTTTTGCCCGATAATAGATTCCTCGTGAAAGATTTGATTTTGTTCTTTCTGAAATTACTTCCATAGAATCTAGATAAGCCTTTGCAGCATCCATTTTCCTTCCCCGCGTTTCCCGAAAAAGTGATTCGTAAATAAGAACTTTTTCTTTATCGTTAGCTGTTTTGAGCAAAGAAGCTAAGCTATCCACCTTCTTTTGATTTTGGGCACTTAGATCTATGGAGGATAGAAAGAGAAATGCCACAAATAAGATTTTGAATTTCATATTCTTGAGGTTGAATGGTTTGCCCGAATATAGTAAATAATGAATATCGAATACGATTGTCATCAACGTCGACTTAATAGCTTGTCCATGAAAAGTCCATAGTTTTTTATTTGATTTTAAAAATGAAAATGGTTAAAAACAGTTGGTTTTATTGATGGTGCAATGATTTTGGCGTTTTTGTTTTAGCGATGCCGTCCATGTCAAGTTTGTACTAAATCTACATGTACTGTCCATACTTTGTCCATATTCAAAATTAGGGTTGGGCTGTTTTCTAGTCTAGGTTTGGAGTGTTGAATCTAAAAAACCAAGAAATTATGAAAACAAATCAATCATTTTTTAGAATTACACTTTATGTGTCTGTTCTATGTTTATTATTAGTTGCATTTAGCAGCTGTAGCAAAGATGAAGTAGAACCGGGACCAGAACAGCCTAATTTTTCTAACAATGATGCATTAGATTTTAATGCTGCGGTTGCTAATCTAAGCGCTTTTAATCAGCCTAATGAATCTCCTATAGCAGAGACTAACTCGTCTGGTCCTGAACGTGACTCAGAAAACACAACCTTGGAATGTTTTACAAAAACATACAAAGGTGCTCCAGGGTTTAATGAACTGTTTACACTTGATCCAACTACTGATGTAATATATCCAGGTGCCATGTTAAAAGGAGAAACCATACCAACCGGCGAATATTCAAGAATTAATGCAGATAGGGCGCCTATTACTATGTCTATTTCGTTGAGCAATATTAACGGAAGCCCAAGTGTAACTATTGATAACCCCAATAATCTTAGTGAGGTGCGACAAGGCATTAATGAGTTATTAAACCGAGAGGTTACTGGTGCCACGCCAGCTCAACTTGTTATAGAGGAGTCTGAAGTATATTCGGAACAACAGTTGGCCATAGCACTTGGTGCTAATTATCGAGATAAGACCAAGGATATTTCTGGCAGTTTTGATTTTAATTCCACAACCGTTAAGAGGAAATATGTTCTTAAATTTATTCAAAAATATTTTACCCTAGACCTTGATTCTCCTGGAAAAATGCCAAGTGACCTTTTTACGAACCTTCCGAGCGTTGAAAGTTTGGGTGCTACCAATCCAGTATATGTTTCTTCGGTAACTTATGGTCGGATGGTTTTGTATACTATAGAATCTGAATCTAGTATATCAGAAATAAAATCTGCATTTGATGCTGCAATAGATGCTGGCAAAAGAGAAGGAGATTTTGAACTTGACGTTGATTCAAAAGAAATTTTGGAAAAGTCTAGTATCAAAGCAATTATAATCGGTGGTTCTGGAGCGAGTGCCGCACAAACAATAGGTGGCGATAGTCTTTCTAAAATATATGATTTTATTGCAGAAGGCGGAAACTATTCCCAGGACTCACCAGGCGCGCCTTTAGCGTATAAATTAAGTTATGTAAGAGAAGGTTTTCCAGCAGCTAGAGTAGTTTTAGCAACAGAATATCAAGTTAGAAACTGTGATTTGGCTTACCCACAATATGAATTGAAATTAGTTCGGATTGATGGCCCAACATTTGCCAGAGAACTATACGGTAACCTGGAAATTAGGATGTGGTCTGATGCGAATAATGATTTTGTGCGATCTAACACAGATAATCCTGGTGTTGATAATGCCTGGTGGAGTCGGGAAAATAGTAGTGAGGAAAGAGTTAATGTTAAAAAAAGTGATCCTTATGATTTTGATGAAGGTAAGATAGGTAATGAATTTTTCACTTATGATATTGAGCCTTACCGTCCAAACAAAAGTACGGACTACTTTGAATACAGAGGTCACCTATACGATAATGAATTAATCGGGTTCGATGATTTGGGCTCAAAATCAAAAAAGGCTTACCTAGATAATCTTGGTGAGAATGCCTTAACCGAAAAGAACCTTAAAGATGCTGGTATAATTGGTGATGATAAGGAAGTTTATCCGGATACAGAGCTATCGCCAGGAGAATATTATTATAGACATAGTTTTGAAGACGGAATAACTGTTTATTATAAAATTACGGAGAAGTAATCAAAGATGCAGTCGGCCGCTCAGGTTGGGTTCAACAACTTGATGCCGGCTGTTATTTTATTCCCGCAAAAGCGGGAATCTCTTTTTTTGTATAACATTCTTGAATATTCTAAAATCCATTTTTGTCATTTCGAACCCTGAGCATAGTCGAAGGGTGAGAAATCCCTAGAATTAGACTGGATTTCTCAAGCGTTTCGCTCATTTTCGAAATGACACCGTTACATCAAAACCGGTCCGAATCGGGCCAATAGGTCGAAGTATACTTAATTGCATTGTCTTTAAAGAACTGCTGGATGTCAATATAGGGATCTTTTTTGATGTTTGTAAATTTCTCTGCCAACAACATGAGAATACCACTTCGTCTACCGTTATTACCCGCACTATTTCTGGCAAACTCATCCCATCGATGCGATTGGGACTGGAGCAAAACGAAGAGCGCCGTCTCGGATGTTCGAGTAACATAAGTGAGATGCTCTCCTCCGGAACTGTTCTGACGAATGCACACTTTTCCGCTATGTACCATAATGTCGGTGCTGTTCACACTTCCGTCTCCATAAAGGGTATAGCTATTTTTCATTTTTTCTTTTCCACTAATTCCAATTGTTCCACACCAACACTGGTGGTGAACATCCCATAATTTACCACAGCTTTGTTTTTTTCAAGTTTATCGATACTGCCTACGGCCTTGCCATCGAACATACGTACCCGGTCACCGACTTTAAATACGGGTCTGGGCTTTGTTTTTTCTTCAATGACGGCCTTTTTCTTTTTGGCTACCTTCTCTTTTCGTACTGCAACGATTTTCTGTTCCAACTCGTTAGCTACCTGCTTTTTTTGAGCTTTTTTAGCTTTTGCCTGTTTTGCAGTAGTTTTCTTGCGTTTGCTATTTTCGGTTTCTACAATACGTAATAACTCCGAAACCAATGGGCGTTTCTTATTGTCTAAAAAGAATTTTTCGGCAGCATCATTGAGCTTATTTCCCAGATGGATCATACGTTGGTTATGATCGTACTGCTCTTGGTAGTTTTCGAGTTTCGATTTTACTTTAGCATTTAAGGCTTCCAGTTTTTTGGCTTCTTCACGGGCCTTACTTTCTTCGTCTTGAAGCCTGGAGCCAGTTTTGGCCATCTTTGAACGCTCTTTCTGCAGTTTGGCTATAGTCGCATCAAACCGAACTTTACCTCGTTCAATTTTTTTCTTGGCCTTATTGATGAGCGAGTAGGGAATACCGTTCTTTTGTGCTACCTCAAAGGTAAATGAGCTGCCCGCCTCGCCCATTACCAATTTAAAGGTGGGTTGCAGGGTTCTATTGTCAAAAAGCATGTTGGCGTTGGTGGCATGCGGTAATTCGTTCGCCAGTAATTTTAGATTCGAGTAGTGGGTCGTAATTACCCCATAACCTTCCCGCTCATAAAAAACCTCTAAACAGGCTTCGGCCAAAGCACCGCCCAGTTCAGGGTCGGACCCTGTACCAAACTCATCAATCAAGAACAAGGTTTTATTGTTACAACGCTTTAAAAACTGGTTCATGTTTTTAAGGCGGTAACTGTAGGTACTTAAATGATTTTCAATGGATTGGTTATCTCCAATATCTGTTAGTATCTTTTCAAAAAGAAAGACCGAGCTACGCTCATGCACTGGAATCAATAAACCGCTTTGCAACATCAATTGCAAAAGCCCAATGGTCTTTAAGGTAATACTTTTACCACCAGCATTCGGTCCGGAGATGACGATGATTCGTTTTTCTTGATGCAGTTCTATGGTCTGGGGCCAAGTTTTTTCTCTTTTTTGCTTATTGCTTAAATAGAGTAACGGATGATAGGCATCACGTAAGAACAATCGTTTCTCGGTATTGATTTCGGGCAGAATGGCATTCATTTCCGATGCGTACTTTGCCTTTGAGGCCGTAATATCGATATGGGTTAGAAAGTGTTGGTAGTTTTTTAGGGTTTCGGAATAGGGGCGAATGTAATTTGTGAGACCGTTCAGTATTTTTTGAATCTCCTCTTTTTCTTCAAACTCCAGATTGCTTAGTTCGGTACTGAATTGAAGTGTAGCTTCGGGTACAATGTAAACAATACTGCCAGTTTTTGAATTCCCCATCACCGTACCACGGACTTTCTTGCGGTGCATGGCCTTAACTGCCAATACACGTCTATTCTCCACAACGGATTCCCGAATCTCATCTAAAAATTCGGAGGCCTGATAGCGGGTTAGCGCGGCCCCGAAACTTTGATTGATTTTTCCTTTGACGGAATTAATCTGATATCGGATATTTTTAAGTTCTACCGAAGCATTGTCACGTATCTCACCGAACTTATCAATAATAGCGTCTATTTCTTCAACAATGGCCTTATTTTCTTCTACAGTTTCTGAAAAGGCCCACAAAAGCGGATAGTATTCCTTAAACTTTTTAAAGAATTTTTTATGGATGACTATGGTTGCACAAAGACTGCCAATTCTTCGGAAGCCCGAAATCTCTAGAGTTGTATTTTCAATCCCCAATAATTTTAGTTCGCTCGTAATAGCATCAAAACCATGATTGGGAATGCGATTGTCGTTATCAAAAGAGGCCAGATACTCTGAGGTTTGCCCCAATAACGTTTTTAAATAAGCTTCATCCGATAAAGGCTGTATTTCTAAAGCAGCAGCTTTGCCCAATTCGGTGTTGCAACGGGCTACTAGCTGATGCAGTACGGTGGGGAATTCTAAGTCTTGAAGGGTTTTTTGGTGTATCTGCTGCATGTTCTTTTTCTAGCAGCGCAAAGATAAGTATTACTAAAAGGAAGTGAAAAATTGGGTTTCGTTATCGGCTTGGTTATGGTTTCGTTATGGAATGGTACATGAGTATCAATCTGCCGTAACCAAAAATATGACATAAAGTTGGGTAAAGTTAGCCGTTAGTAGAACAGTCAAGTTGTTTAGCTTGAACCGCTATCCCAGAAACCACATAACAACAAATTAAATCTAACCACTGTGATCATTCTATGATAATTCATTAAGTTTGAGCTAATCGCTTTTTCATAAAAAAACCATACCATGAGAAACCAATTCTTCACATTACTGCTATGTTTCCTCTGTTCAACTTTTCTTTTTGCTCAAGATAATACGGTCAAACCTTGGTCAGACAAAAATTTTGAAGGCCTAAAACTACGAAGTATAGGACCTGCGTTTATGTCTGGTAGAATAGCAGATATTGCTATTCACCCTGAAGATGATAATACGTGGTATATCGCTGTGGCCTCAGGAGGAGTTTGGAAAACAGTAAATGCTGGAGTCACCTGGAATCCTATATTTGATAAAGAAGCTTCCTTTGCCACAGGCTGTGTGTCCATTGACCCTAATAATCCTCATGTTGTCTGGGTAGGTACTGGAGAAAATGTAGGTGGCCGTCATTTATCGTTTGGCGATGGCGTATATCGAAGTGATGATGGAGGAGCGAATTGGAAAAATATGGGTCTGAAAAACTCTAACCATATATCGAAAATTGTTATTCATCCTGAAAATTCGGATGTGATATGGGTGGCCTCACAAGGTCCGCTTTGGACAAAAGGCGGTGAAAGAGGATTGTATAAATCTATCGATGGTGGAACAACTTGGAAGCGGACTTTAGGAAATTCTGAATGGACGGGTGTCACCGACATTGTTATTGACCCTCGAAATCCTGACCAAATGTATGCTGCAACTTGGGATAGGCATCGAACTGTAGCTGCCTATATGGGAGGAGGTCCTGGTACAGGGTTGTATCGAAGTTCAGACGGCGGTGAGACATGGGAAAAACTCGAAACGGGTTTGCCTGAATCGAATATGGGAAAAATCGGTTTAGCGATTTCCCCTCAAAAGCCTGATGTGTTATATGCTGCTATCGAATTAGACAGACGAAAGGGCGGTTTATATCGCTCGATAGATCGTGGCTCGACCTGGAAGAAAATGTCTGATGCGGTATCTGGTGCAACAGGACCACATTATTATCAAGAGTTGTATGCTTCACCGCATCAATTTGATAGATTGTATTTATTGGATGTAAGGGTACAGATTTCCGAAGATGGCGGGAAAAGTTTTCGTCGCATGAAGGAACAACATAAACACTCTGACAATCATGCTTTGGCTTTCAGAAAAAACGATCCTGATTACTTATTGATGGGTACAGATGGAGGTGTTTACGAATCTTTTGATTTAGCCGAGAATTGGCGTTTTATGGGAAATCTTCCTTTAACGCAATTTTATAAAGTGGCGGTTGATGATGCCGAACCTTTTTATAATATCTACGGAGGTACACAAGACAATTCCACTGAGGGCGGTCCTTCTCGAACGGACAACATACATGGTATTCAAAATTCAGACTGGAAAGTAGTCTTGGACTGGGATGGACACCAACCAGCTACCGAGCCAGGTAATCCCAATATTATGTACGGACAACGTCAGGAAGGAACCTTGTCCAGAATTGATATGATTACCGGTGAGGTGATGGACATTCAACCGCAACCTGGAGCAGATGAAGATTATGAACGCTATAATTGGGACGCCCCAATTTTGGTAAGTCCCCATGCACCAGAACGAATTTTTCATGCATCGCAAAGACTTTGGGTTTCTGATAATCGTGGCAATGACTGGCGCACCCTATCAGGAGATTTAACACGTGACCAAAATCGTTTAGAGTTACCGATTATGGGAAAACAACAAAGTTGGGATAATGCGTGGGATTTGAACGCAATGTCCAATTACAACACGATTACTTCTATCGCTCAATCACCGCTTGATGAAAATTTAATATACATAGGCACCGATGATGGGTTGATACAGGTAACAGAAGATTATGGGAAAACTTGGCGCAAAATAGAAGTGTCTAGCATTAAAGAAATGCCGAGACTTCCATATATCAATGATATCAAAGCAGATTTACATGATGCTAATACGGTCTATGTAGCTATGGATAATCATAAGTATGGCGATTACCAACCTTATATATTAAAGAGTACAGATCGTGGTAAAACTTGGAAGTCCATTCAAAATAATTTGCCTAAACGGGACTTGGTTTGGCGTCTTGTTCAAGACCATGAAAAAAAAGATTTGTGGTTTGCGGGAACTGAATTTGGTATTTATTTTTCTCCTAATGCTGGTGATAAATGGATAAAACTCGAAGGCGGTGTGCCTACCATATCGTTTCGGGATTTGGCTATTCAGCGTAGGGAAAATGATTTAGTTGCGGCCTCTTTTGGAAGAAGCTTTTATGTTTTTGATGATATAAGTGTACTACGAGAAGTAAATGATGAAGTTTTGAAAAATGACGCTACTTTGTTTTCAACTCGAAAAGCATGGTGGTATATCCCAAGAGGGCAGCTCGGTTTTGAAGGAAAAAAAGGGGATCAGGGAGCTGACCATTTTGTAGCTGACAATCCTCCGTTTGGAGCTGTCTTTACCTATTATTTGAAAGATGATTTAAAAACAAAACAGGAAATTCGTTCCGCTCAAGAAAAGAAAAACAAAGAGAATATCGCTTTTCCCGGTTGGGATGCCTTAGAGGCAGAACGGATGGAAAATTCACCTAAAATATGGGTTGAAATCAAAGATAAAAATGGGACTGTTGTCAGACGCGTAGACGGTACGGCCAAAAAAGGGTTTCATAGAGTTGCTTGGGATCTAAGATATCCTTCTCCTAATGCTATTTCCATGGTTGAACCTCCAGCGCCCATGTGGGACGATAGCCCAAAAGCGTTGATGGCTGCACCAGGAACATATTCCGCTTCGCTTTTTCAACAAGTGGATGGAGTGGTAAAAGCCTTGTCCCAATCGATAGAATTTGAGGTGGTGCCATTACGCAAAGGTGCATTGGAAGGTGCACCGCATTCAGAAGTGGCTGCTTTTTGGCGACAATATGAAGATGCCGTACGTTCGCATTCTGCTATTCAAATGAGTTTAATGAATTCTTTGACCCGTGCAGAACGCATGAAAAAAGTATTGGATTATTCGCCTACAGCAGCAGGTAGTTTTGATAATCGATTGGCTGAAGTACGAATGGAACTTCTGAAAATTGACCAAGCGCTAAATGGTGAAAAATCGAAAGTAGAACCAGGAGAAAAAACGAGGCCGACAGTCGGTGGTAGATTATTTTCTTTACAAATTGGAATTGATCATTCAACATATGGTCCTACGACGAATCATCAAAACGCTTTACAGCTGATCAATGGGCAATTGAGTTCATCACAGTCACAATTGGAAATGAGTCAAGGGAAATTATCGCAGTTGGCAAAGGATTTGGTTAATGCAGGCGCACCGTGGATGGAAGGCGAAGCACTACCGAAGAATTGAGGGTATTTCGTATTCATAATCCTAAATGATTTAAATGGGGTCTATCAACTCTCAAAGGCTGTTTTTATAAACTTATTCACGCAAGAAACCACATAAAGCCTTTTAATCCGCTGCATTTAGCACATCTATTAGTTCGTTTAAATCACCATCGATATCATTTGGAATTTCTAAACCTAAAATTTTAGACATTACCGGGTAAATATGAATGTTCTTCACAGCATCTGTGATGTAACCATTCTTAAAGGCTGGACCATTAGCATAAAAAATGCCATGCATCTCTTTTAGATTGGGGTCATAGCCATGAACCCCAAAATTCTTATTGTCACCCTTTAATAGCATTTCTATTCGTTTTTGAGAGGTGAAATAATAGCCCATATCTGGCAACACTTGTAGTTTCCCCCAGTCTTCGTTTTGTGGTGTATGCTCAAAACCTGGGGTATCCTCAGTTTTATAGACCTTAAAGTTTTGCTCTTTCGTTTTTAGATAGGTATAAATCGAATCGATTTGGCTATTGTCGTTCGGGTGAATATTAACGATAGCTCCATTATTCAAGGTTTTATATAGCGAAGGGTTTTCAACGGCTTGAATGGGCAAATAGTTATTAACGGCTATATCTTTCATGCCATGGTCGGAAACGATGATGATATTGACCGGTAAGGCAGTTTGTTTTACCCCTTTGAACAGGTCGCCCAAATGTTTGTCCAAAGCGTAGAGGGTCTCCTTTATTTTTTCATCGTTTGAAGGCCCGTAATCGTGCCCGGTATTGTCCATATCAGAAAAATACATAGTGATGAGATGTGGTCTTTTCTTTTTGGGCATGGCCAACCAATCCAAAGCTTGATTTACCCGAACATCGCTCTGTATTTTATTATCAAAAGTGTAATAGTAGGAGGGATGCATCCCTTGAACATCGGCCTCCGTGCCTACAAAGAAAAAACTGGCCGAAACCATGTTCTCTTTTTCCGCTGCCACCCAAATAGGGGTTCCGCCATAAAAATTGCCATCTTCAACGGTTTCGCGGTTTCCTAACCGGTACAACTTGTCCTTTTTATAACTATAGAACGAATTTCCAATGATACCGTGCTTATCAGGATACATGCCAGTGGCAATCGTATAATGATTTGGGAATGTTTTTGATGGAAAAGCGGGAATTAATGATTCCGCCTGGACTCCGTTTTTAATAAATTCAACCAGGTTGGGGGGCTGAAAACGTTCCACATAATCCCAACGGAAGCCATCCAGCGAAATTAAGATGAGATAGGGTTTTTGCTGAGCGGCCTTGGAGTTGGTAATCGGAGTGCCCTTTACAAGACTATTGCTCGATTTGCATGATAAAAACAGTACAAAGAGGGTGCATACGATGCTAAATAAATATGTTTTTTTGCTCATGATTGATGGTATAGCTGTTACAAATCTCGGTTTTTAGAGCATGAATTTGCAGATAGTGTCCTGAATTCTTTCAGTATAGTTTTTAACAGTTCAGAACTTCATCGACCAAAACGGCAACATTGAAGCGAACCACATCGGTTGTTGGCAGCCCTGTGAGCTTAACCGTTTCTTTGATGCTGTTTAAAGCTTCTTCTTCCGATAAACCTGTAGTATTTAGAGCAATGCCAATAGTCTTTGCTTTGGTTTGCGAACCGCAAACCTCGGCTAGCGCTTCATTTAACGCAATGAATTCATCTAAGGGAGGAATGGGGATGTGTGAAACAGGTTCTCGCAGATGGGAATAGGCCGCTTTGTGACATAAAATCATATGTGTAGGCTGCGCTCCACGTATCAAGGGCAGGGTAGCGGTACTACCGGGATGCGCCAATGAACCCTGCCCCTCGATGATGACAATTTCTTTATCCGAATGTTCTAAAACAGCTTCTTGTACGGCTCCTGCTGCTTGGTCGACTTTAATGGCATCCAAAGGTATTCCGCTACTCATAATGGTGATGCCAATTTGGCCAGTGGGTACAAAACCTACTTTCATTCCTTGTTTTTTAAGTTCAGCGTACAGTTCTAGGCCCGTGGTCATTTTACCAGCAGCCATATCGGTGCCAATCATTAAGATGCGCTTGTTGTTTAGCTGCGCGGCCTTGCCCGTTGCAATAGGGTAGTTGGCCTTAGGTTTGCGAACATCCCAAATCTTTTGGTCTGCCTTAGTGTTAAGTAAATGCCCGAAACGTGCATTTAAATCATCATGCAATCCATTGATTAAGGAAAGTCCTTTTTGTAAAGCTTCGGAGATAGGTGCTTCCCACGAAGTCGGAAACTTACCCCCGGAAGGAGCGATACCTAGAACTAGAATTTCACTTCCTTTTTGAACAGCATTATCAATTGTGGCAACTACCGGAATGTTATACGGAAGGCCAACGGCTTCTTTAACTGTTTTTCCGGCGAATTTTGAATCGATGACACATACAATAGGGTGTTTTGAAAAACGCATCAGTCCAAAACCCATTTTTCCCGAGTCAGAATCCAACGCCCCTTCCATAAATAGGGCTATTCTTTGGCTAGTAACGAACATAGTTTATACAGATTTGAATTTAGCCCCATGCCCAGGAATAGCTAAGGGCATGGTAATTTCATTAATAAGCGGAGCTCCCTCGCAAGGGTCTGGGTTTAAATTCAGATGAGAATCTAAATCAATATGGTCTAAGGCACCTGAAACTGCTGCTCCTGCAGCTATGGAAATGGAACTTTCGCCCATACAACCAATCATAGTTTGTAGACCAAAAGCCTTTGCCGTTGCTATAATTCGTAATGCACCGGTGATTCCACCACACTTCATTAACTTCATATTCACCCCGTCTACAGCGTGCGCCCATTTCGGGATGTCGCGAGCAAATCTGCAGGATTCATCGACAAATATGGGTAAAGGGCGGCCTTTATACAATTCTGGCAAATCATGTTCTTGCCCTTCTTTTAAAGGTTGTTCTACATATTCGCAGTTGCGCTCTGATAACCAATGCATCATATGTTTTGCCTTATCTAAAGTCCATCCGCCATTGGCGTCTACTCGAATCGCTATGGGCCGTTGTTGATGGTAGTTCAATACCTCGGTATACATGGCTTTGTCCGCCTCAATACCATCATTACTGCCCAATTTCACTTTTAAAGTCTTGATTCCCTGATTTTTTAAGATGAGCGGTAAACGTTTTTTAGCTTCTGCCGGACTCATAATACCCAAAGTAATGGAAGTGGCATGTTTTGGTTTTGAAAAACCCAAAAGTTCGTATAAAGGGAGTTGCGCTTTTTTTGCTTTTAAATCCCACAGGGCGATATCTAGTGCTGCAAGGGCGCAGGGAGCTACTCCCGCCAGCATGGCAGCGTCATAGGTGTCCTGAACAGAACTTAAATCCTTGTGTGTTTTTAAAAAACTTTCTAACTGCTGTTGTGCTTCTTCAGGACTGGAGGCTCCTTCGGATGTTCCGGGCGAAGTTTCCCCCCATCCGGTATGTTCGCCATCGGTGACAGAAACATATAGGTTAGATTGCCCATCACGAACGCCCCGGCTTATGCGTAACGGATATAACTTTTTAAGATAAAGCGTTTTAAAGGCTACTTTCATAAATCGGTCAATAGGTATCTTCCTCTAAAGTATTAGAATTTATTCATGTTTTCAAAAACAAATTACAGCAAGCTGTAAATTTGTAGAAACTCCTTTAGATGAATGTCTCCATTGCACCAAGTTGGAAACCTTTTTTGCAAGCAGAATTTGAGAAACCCTATTTTCATGAACTTGCCACCTTTGTAAAGAGCGAATACCAAAATTATACGTGTTATCCTAAAGGTTCTGAGATTTTCTCAGCTTTTGACCATTGTCCGTTTCACGAAACCAAAGTGGTGATTATCGGACAAGATCCTTACCATGGACCGAATCAAGCCAACGGCTTATGCTTTTCGGTTAGAGATGGTGTACCGCATCCACCATCATTAAGCAATATTTTCAAGGAAATTAAATTCGATACCGGAAAAGAGTACCCAAAAAGTGGAAATTTAGAGCGGTGGGCAGAACAGGGGGTACTCCTTTTAAACGCGACCTTGACCGTTCGAGCCCATCAAGCGGGAAGCCATCAGAAAAAAGGCTGGGAAAAGTTCACTGATGTTGTTATCAAAACACTTTCGAAAGAACAAGAAGGTTTGATTTTTCTGCTTTGGGGCGGATTTGCTAAGAAAAAAACCGGTTTGGTCGATACAGCGAAGCATCATATACTAACATCGGGGCACCCTTCACCATTAAGTGCAAACAGAGGACTTTGGTTTGGAAATCAACACTTTAGTAAGACAAATGGCTTACTACAAAAGATGGATAAGGTAAAAATAGACTGGTAAAACCCTTAAATTCTTACAGTGCTTAAAATATCTTAAGAAATCGTACGTTATTTTTTTAGAAAAACGAATAAAATTCTTACAATATGGATATACTGAATACAATTTTGTTAGTTGATGATGACGATACTACAAACTTGCTTAACAAGTACTTCGCAGAAGCAATTGATGATACTATCGATGTTGTTACAGCAGTAAATGGTTTGGAAGCGCTTCAATTTTTGGAGAATAGTGATATTGAGGCCATAGGACCTTGTTTGATCATTCTTGATGTCATGATGCCGATTATGGATGGTTGGGAATTTCTTGAACTGTTTAACCAACGTTTTGATGCAAAATTCAAGGAACAGGTTACCATTTCTATTTTAACGGGTCTTGATGCCAATAAAATTGCGAAAAAGGCCAAGGAAAACCCACTAGTACAAGACACGGTAGAAAAGCCGTTGTCAGATGAAAAATTTAGGGCCTTAATAGGAAAACATTACGCTGAAAAACTAAGTCAATAAAGCACTACTGTCCTTAATTTCAGATATCAGGTCCAATTCAAAAAGTTGGACCTGGATTTTTTTAAGGATGTCCGGTTTTAACTGTGATTGGCCCCAATGCGTTTTTGATAACCAAATTTTAATATCCTCTAGTTTTTGGTCATAACGATTTGCCAATGTTCTATCGATACTCGGTATCAGTTTAAACTCTTCGGTATATAAATTTATGATTTCTAAGATATGCTTTAGCGCACCAGGTTGTTCTGAGGCAAATTTATTGGTAGTTGCGACTACAAAACAGGGCCAAAGGGTAGGGCAGTCCCCTAATCTTCTAAAAAGACCTTTATCCACTAGTGGTTTTGTCGTGAAATGTTCCCACATAAAATAGTCCGCTTCATTTTCTGTTAAACCTGCCACAGCACCCTGAAGATTGTTGATGATTTCAAACTTGAGGTCCTTAGTGCTCCAGTTTTGTTGTTTTGCGTGTACATATGCCATTAGATGACTGCCGCTACCGTATCTGCTTATTGCCGCTCTTGAACCTTCTAGGTCGTCAATAGTGTTAAAATCACTATTTGCAGCTACATGAATACCCCATAATAAGGGAGATTGAATGTATACCTGCGCTATTCGCGAAGGATTTCCGTCTGTGATACTTTTTACGATACCCTCGGTCAATATAATGGCCATGTCGGTTTCTTCATCTGCCAGCATTTGTGCCATTCTGCCGGTTCCTTCATGGATATCGGTCCATTCGAGGTCAATACCTCTTTCTTCAAAAGCACCTTCTTCAATGGCTAAATGCCATGGTAGATTAAAATGTTCGGGTACCCCGATGATGCTGACCTTCTTCATTGTAATTTTATTGCAAATTTCATGAAATTTTTTCTAAGCAGTATTGAATAAGCTGCTCAACAGTTCTAGCTGGATTTTTAGAAAATTTACCTGTAGCCCGATTGGCCAAAATAGCATTCATGGAGACCGCTCGGTGCCCCAAGATAGATGCTAAGCCATAAATTCCAGCGGTTTCCATTTCTAAATTGGTTACTTTTTTATCCTGAAAATTGAAAGCCATTAATTTTTGATGAAAGTCCTTCAATGCTGGACTTAGACGAATTCCTCGACCTTGTGGACCATAAAAACCTGCGTTGGTTACCGTGGTTCCAAATCGTATACGATTTGAATTTAGCTTATTTTTCAAAAGATCATCGCAGTCGAACGCATATGCCGTAATATGACGATTTTGCCAGCCTAAATAACTATTTAATTTTGATGCTAAAGTAATATTCTGCTCATCAGAGCAATTATAAAAATGCATTAATCCATCTAGACCGATTGCATGGGCACTTAATAAGAAAGAATCGATGTCGATATCTGGTTGAATAGCTCCAGATGTACCGATGCGTATAAAATTGAGTGCTATTTTTTTGTCCTTTTCTTCACGATTGCCAAAATCAATATTGACCAAGGCGTCCAATTCATTAAAAACGATATCGATATTGTCCGTTCCGATACCGGTTGAGATTACCGAGATGCGTTTTCCGTTTAAAATACCCGTATGGGTGTGAAATTCACGTTTTCCTTTTTTTACTTCAATGACATCAAAATGTTTTGATACATCATGAACTCGCTCAGGGTCACCCACTGTAATAATTGTTTCCGCAATATCTTCAGGAAGTAGGTTTAAATGATAAATACTGCCATCTGAATTAAGAATCAGCTCAGAAGCTGCTAATGGCATACTATAATTTTAAAATTCTTTCAGAAGCACTGTTATACAAGAAATTATACTTTAACGCGCCACCCAAATATGCCTCATTATCACGTATTTCTGCATAATAATTTGATTTTCCTTGGAGTACCTCTTTCCCTTTTTTGGTTAAACGAACCGGGCTAAAAGAACTGATCAAAGGCTTCATAGTAGTAAGTATTCTGTCATATTGTACATCTCCGAAACCATAAAAGCCTTGGTTGCCAAGTATTTTTCTCATGAATTCTAGACGTGAGCTGGATTTTTCATCGATCGCAAGATGTAATACCCGGTTTTCAACGCTATTAAGTCCGTTCTTAATGGTCGGAAAGCGTCGCAAATGTGCTTTTATAGCATCTGATAAATAATCGAACTTATAGTTCTGGTAATCCGTAAGGTTTTCTAAACGAATTGGGTTGTCGCTACAATACAACTGCCATACGTAATCTGCATATTCGATATCATCTTGAGAAAGTATTGTTCGTTTCTTGTATAAAGCGACCAGTTGTTCGTCGCTCAGCTGATTTAAGCTATATAATCTGTCCGTTTCATCTTCTTTGCCACTACAGACCAATGAAATCTCGGCATGTCTGCGGTGTGTTTTCAACCAACTTAGAACAGCAAGCATATTGATCTGGCAAAAAAGATCGTATTCGAACCAAAGTACAATTTGGTCTTGCTGCTTATGATTACAAAGGGACCGATACTCTTTTAAGGTTTTTTCAACAAACCAAGATTTCGATACTTTATAATTCTTGTTTAAAAATTCAAAACGGGTTTTCCAAAAGGATTCGCTACCAACGCTACTAAGGGTTTTACCTTCGCAAAGCATTTCGCGCCAGGTAATAATATCTCCCTTAAGAGGTAACGATTGTAACTTTTCAGTGAAACTGTCTCCATTGGTAATGTGCAACAGTGATTTCATCTTCAGTGTAGTTTACGTTAGTTAGGAATTCTAAATGTAGTATTTAAACGAAAAAGAGAAAAATTATTCCGGCAAAACATCGTTGTTTGACCGAAAAAATTAACAGATTATCGATAAAAACAATTTTAAACGCAACCATTTGTAATTTATCCGCCGACCCTTTTCACTTTAAAACCTTTTTGTTTTAAGAAATCCATGATTTTGTCGCGATAATCCCCCTGAATAATAATTGTTTCGTTTTTAAAGCTTCCTCCGACGCTTAAATAGGACTTCAGCTCTTTTGCCAACTTCTTAAAATCTGCATCTGAGCCGGTATACCCTTCTAAAATGGTTATTGGCTTGCCTTTTCGTTTTTCGTATTTGCAGATAATAGGTGCATCTTGCAACCAGTAGTCCGGTTTTTCAGGTTCTGGGGTGTTAGATTCCTCAGGAACATGGTCTGGGAATAAATTTTTGAGCTGGTCACTAATATCCATCTGCTTATTTTTTTACCAAGCCTAGTTCGATTAAACGCTCATGTAAATATGCTCCCGCGGTGATATCTTCAAACTG
The DNA here is from genome assembly GCF_042684265.1 of Croceitalea marina. Classification (NCBI taxonomy): domain Bacteria; kingdom Pseudomonadati; phylum Bacteroidota; class Flavobacteriia; order Flavobacteriales; family Flavobacteriaceae; genus Croceitalea; species Croceitalea marina. The sequence continues at coordinate 70,656 of NZ_JBHULB010000005.1, forward strand.
CTTCGGATTATTTTCGTCGATACAATCTTCTAAACAATTTAAGGGCATTTCACTAACCGGATGCATGAAAAACGGGATGGAATACCTTGAAGTTCCCCATAATTCCCGAGGTGGATTTACCACTTGATGAATGGTGGATTTTAATTTATTGTTGGTCAGTCTAGAAAGCATATCTCCAACATTGATCATGAGTTGGTCCGGCCGCGCTATCGCATCGACCCATTCGCCTTTATGATTTTTGACTTGTAAACCTTTACCATGCGCTCCCATCAATAAGGTGATGAGATTAATGTCTCCATGTGCCGCTGCGCGCACCGCATTTTTCGGTTCTGAGGTTATTGGAGGATAATGGATTGGGCGTAAAATAGAGTTCCCATTTTTGATCCATTCATCAAAATAAGTTTCCTCCAAATCGAGATGTAAGGCCAACGCGCGTAAAACGTATTTTGCGGTCTTCTCTAACATCTGATAGGTCTCTTTACCTACAGCGTTGAATTCTGGAAGTTCTTTTACCATAACATTATCCGGATATTCTGCTTCCAATTTAGGATTGTTCTCCACATATTGTCCAAAATGCCAGAATTCCTTTAAGTCCCCCTCCTTTCTCCCTTTGGCATGTTCCTTACCAAAAGAGGTATAGCCTCGTTGGCCCCCAATGCCTTCAATTTCATAAGAGTCTTTTATTTCTTGTGCCAGTGCAAAGAACTTTTTGATTTCATCGTATAAATTCTTGACCAATTCCTCGGACAGAAAATGCCCGCTAAGTGCAACGAAACCAATATCTTCAAAAGCTGCGCCGATATCATTTGTGAATTTCTTTTTTCTATTTGGGTCTTCTGATATAAAGTCCTCTAAATTTACACTTGGTATTGCGCTCATGGTAGCTTGTTTAAGAGTTTCAAATTTAAGAAATCTCAATCAACCATTTTAAAAATTAGACCGCATCTGACCTTTTTATTACTTTTAACCCGCTTGAAATTTTTTATATGCGATACCATATTGGCGATTTTGATAATGAAGTTTTAATTCAGCTCTACGAGCGAATGCTTAAGCCTAGAATGATTGAAGAGAAAATGCTTATTCTGCTTCGTCAGGGTAAAATTTCGAAATGGTTCAGCGGTATCGGTCAAGAAGCGATTTCGGTGGGTGTCGCTTCCGCTTTAAAGAATGAAGAATACATTCTTCCAATGCATCGAAACCTTGGTGTTTTTACGACTAGGAACGTTCCTTTAAATCGATTGTTCGCCCAATGGCAAGGCAAGGCCAGCGGATTTACCAAAGGCCGCGACCGAAGTTTTCATTTTGGTAGTCAAGAACATAAAATAGTGGGCATGATTTCACATTTAGGTCCACAACTTGGTGTTGCCGATGGTATTGCCCTAGCGGATTCTTTACGACGAAAGAAACGGGTAACCGCTGTTTTTACGGGAGAAGGCGCTACAAGCGAGGGAGATTTTCACGAGGCATTGAATGTGGCTTCGGTGTGGAATTTGCCAGTGCTCTTTTGTATCGAGAACAATGGTTATGGGCTCTCGACCCCAACGAACGAGCAATATAATTGTGAGCATCTGGCCGATAGGGCCAAAGGGTATGGCATGGAGTGCCGTATCATTGAAGGGAACAACATTCTTGAGGTCTATTCTAAAGTAAGCGAACTGTGCAAGGCCATACGAAAGAGGCCGCGACCGGTCTTTTTGGAGTTTAAAACCTTTAGGATGCGCGGACATGAAGAAGCAAGCGGAACGAAATATGTGCCAGAAAAATTAATGGCTAAATGGGCAAAAAAAGACCCTATTTCAAACTATGAGACTTTTTTGCTAGAGAAAAAGGTACTGACCTCAGCATACATAGAAAACCTGAAAGCAGAAATAACGGAAGAAATCAACTCGAATCTAGAGTTGGCCTTTAATGAAGAGCCGATTTCATCAACATTAAGTAATGAAATAGGTGATGTGTATCAGAGTTTTGAAAATGAAATAGTTAAACCTTCTGAAAATACTTCAAATATTCGTTTTGTAGATGCTATATCAAACGGATTGCGACAGTCGATGGAACGCCACAACGAACTCATTATAATGGGGCAAGATGTTGCGGAATATGGAGGGGTCTTTAAAATAACCGAAGGTTTTACAAAAGAATTTGGCCGTAGTAGGGTAAGAAATACCCCTATTTGCGAATCTGCCATTGTTTCTGCAGCTATGGGGCTATCCATCAATGGTATGAAAGCCGTCGTTGAAATGCAGTTTGCCGATTTTGTCACCTCTGGTTTTAATCCCGTGGTGAATTATTTGGCCAAAGTTCATTATCGTTGGGGGCAGAATGCGGATGTAGTTGTTCGGATGCCTTGTGGAGGTGGAGTTGGCGCTGGTCCGTTTCACTCTCAAACTAATGAGGCGTGGTTTACCAAAACTCCAGGACTTAAGGTGGTGTATCCTGCTTTCCCTAAAGATGCCAAGGGATTACTAATAACTTCTATTAACGACCCGAATCCAGTATTGTTTTTTGAACATAAAGGGCTGTATAGAAGTGTTTATGGTGATGTTCCCGATGATTATTATACATTACCTCTTGGCAAGGCCAGTATTTTACGAACTGGCAACGCGGTAAGTATTGTGAGCTATGGTGCTGGAGTGCATTGGGCCTTGGAAACACTTGAAAAACATCCTGAAATAGATGCGGAACTCATCGATTTAAGAACGCTTCAACCCCTTGATGTAGATACGATCTATGAATCCGTAAAGAAAACGGGCAGGCTTATCATTCTTCAAGAAGATTCCCTATTTGGGGGCATTGCAAGTGACATTTCGGCTTTGGTCATGGAAAACTGCTTTGAGTATCTTGATGCCCCTGTAAAAAGGGTTGCAAGCTTAGAGACTCCTATCCCTTTCGCAGCAAACTTAGAGGCCGATTACCTTCCCAAAAAACGTTTCGAGGAAAATTTACTCGAATTAATGGCCTATTAGCGTATGCGTTAATATTTATAGTATTTCAGGTACCTCAAGAAATCAATTTCACGCAATTTTGTTGGCATGGCGATTGGGCTGTGTTTTATCGTTTTTAACAAAAATTAACATATAGCCGTAATCGATTTTTGAATAGGAACGTATATACAACAAATACTAAAACTTTAACTATGACTAAAATGAAAGTAATGAGCATGTTAATACTAGTAGGTCTAGTAGCTTCATGTTCGGTCTCTAAATCTGCGAGACAACAACGAAATTTATTGAGCGGTACTTGGGAGCTGAACGATGTCTCTTATGAAAACAATGATGGTGCTTTTAAGTCTGTCATTTTCGGAGATGCCCAAGATATTTGTTTTGAAGGGAGCAATTGGTTCTTCAGGGACAATAACAGTACTGGCCGTTATACCATAAAAAATGGTTCGCTTTGTCAAGGTGGAGACCGTTTTATTCGTTGGTCGGTAATTGAGCCTGCCGATAGGTTAAGCCAGCTGCAGTTCAAGTTTATCGATGAGAAGCGAAAAGACGTTTCTGGAGGTAGAGGATACCGATTGGATATTGCCAATCTAAATGAACAGACGATGACCTTGAAGTCAAACGTGTCGGTTGATGGCCAGCCCGTAACTATAGTTTATGAATTCACAAGAAAATAAAAGAAAGATGAGAAAAAATATAAGAAAGAGTGCAGCTTTACTAATGGTTTTAAGTCTTGTAGTGAGCTGTAATGCCGTAAAAAACGCAAACAATAAACAAAAGGGTGCCGTAATCGGTGCAAGTGGTGGCGCTGTAATCGGTGGTGTTATCGGAAATAATGTTGGAAAAGGAAATACGGCCTTAGGGGCCATTATCGGTGCCGTTGTCGGTGGTGCAGCCGGTGGTTATATTGGAAATCGAATGGATAAACAGGCAGAACGAATCGAAGAGGAAATTCCTGGTGCAGAAGTTACGAGAGTAGGCGAGGGGATTAATGTGACCTTTACCGAAGACGCCGGGGTCTATTTTGATACAAGCAGGTCTGATGTCAAAGGAACATCTGCAACTACTTTGGATAAACTTGCCGGTATTTTTCAAGAGTATCCAAATTCTAATGTATTGGTAGAAGGCCATACGGATAGTGCAGGTAGTGAAGAGTATAACTGGAAGTTGTCGCAGCAACGTGCGGAGTCGGTAACCAATTATTTGGTAAGCAAAGGAATTTCTGCGAATAGATTTTCCACCAAATGGTATGGTGAAACACAACCAAAAGAAAGTAATGAAACTGCTGCAGGTAAAGCAAAGAACAGGCGAGTAGAATTAGCAATTATCGCCAGTGAAGCATTGAAACAAGAAGCAATGCAGAAAACAAAAGGATAAGCAAATAAACACCCCACAACAAAATCCCGACTCGCAATAGTCGGGATTTTTGTTTTTATACGGTATCTTCAAAACGTGGAAAAATACGACGTCATAATTGTTGGGGGTGGTCTCGCAGGATTGACTGCGGCAATACACTTAAAGCAAAAGGGCCGCAGTGTTTTGGTGGTAGAGAAGAACAATTATCCCAACCATAAGGTATGCGGAGAATATGTGTCCAATGAAGTGCTTCCTTATCTCGAATCCTTAGGAGTAAATTTGAATACTGAAAACACGGTCACTATCGATACTTTGCAAATGAGCACCGGGTCCGGAAAAAGTATTCGCACCAAACTTCCTTTAGGCGGATTTGGAATTAGCCGTTATACGTTTGATAATCTGTTATATCAAAAAGCAAAGGCTATGCAGGTAGATTTTGCCTTTAAAACTGCTGATGACATTTGTTATAAAGAGAATCAATTTGAGGTAAGGGTTTCAGCTGATGAAAATTATACAGGTGCCATAGTTATTGGAGCTTATGGAAAAAGATCGGGATTGGATAAAAAGCTAAACCGAAGATTTATACAGCAGAAATCACCTTGGCTTGGCGTCAAATGCCATTATGAGTTCAATGATTTTCCTTCTAATCGAGTTGCCCTGCATAATTTTTATGGAGGTTACGGTGGTTTGTCGAAAACCGAGGATGGAAGTATCAATTTCTGCTATCTTGCTAATTTTAAAAGCTTTAAACAGTATGGTTCTATCGAAGAATTTAATTCAAAAGTAGTTTCAAAGAACCCGTTTCTTGGTGATTTCTTGGCCAGTGCGAAGCCTAAATTCAAAAAGCCGGTGAGTATCGCCCAGATTTCCTTTGAAAAGAAACAATCCGTTCAAAATCATGTCTTAATGTGCGGTGATAGTGCTGGTTTAATCCATCCGCTTTGCGGTAATGGTATGGCAATGGCGATACATAGTGCTAAAATAGCCGCAGAATGCATTTTAGATTATTTAAAAGAGAGTAATCCAAATAGAGATAAGCTAGAAAAAAGTTATGCCAGTCTTTGGAGAAAAGAATTTGAAGGGCGATTACGAATGGGGAGAACGGTACAGCGTGTTCTTATGAGCAATACGGCTTCTGAAATAGCACTAGGTACAATCGCAAAGTCTGAAAAAATACTGCAATCGATGATTAAACGCACCCATGGAAACCCTATATTAGTCTAATGCAGTTGACAATGAGAAATACGGAAATGGAGTTGATGGACAATCCCGAATTGGGAGTTCAAGAGCTTAAAGAAGTATTTAAGGACATCAATCGGGTCAATGCAGTGCTGGGCGGAAGCAAAATTAGTATCGATGGCCTACATGAATTGCTGAAAAGCAGTTCTTATCAATCGTATACGATTTTGGATATGGGTTGCGGCGACGGTTACATGCTTCGGGAGGCGGCATTATTCTTAAGAAAACAAGACATCAAAGCTGAACTTATAGGGATGGATTTGCGTCAGGATATCCTTTCGATTGCTAAGGAAGCGTCTAAGGATTTTCCTGAAATCTCCTATGTAAAACAAGATGTTTTGGCATTAAATCCAGAAAAATTTCAGTGCGATGTGCTGCTTTGTACTCTCACAATGCATCATTTTAATAATGACGAAATTTCCGTTTTTTTAGACAAGTTTATTTCGATTTCAAGACTTGGCGTCGTTATCAATGATTTGCAAAGAAGTCGATTGGCCTGTTATCTTTTTAAAGTGTTCAGATTTTTTTTCTTGAAAACCAAAATTGCCAAAAAAGACGGGTTGACCTCCATAAAAAGTGGTTTCTTGAAATCAGAATTACAGCAATTCGCAAAAAAAATACCGAACGTTATTCATAGAATTGAATGGAAATGGGCTTTTCGTTATGTATGGATAATGCAAACCAATCGACTAAACTAATTTATGAGCGAAGTTAAAATAGTTGGAGTTTCAAAAGAATTGCCGGCATACTGCAGAACTACAGAAGCTATCATACCCTTCGTTAATCTTTGGCTTTCTGGGCAAGAAGACCGTTTTAGAAGAAAGGTGGTCAAGATTTTTAAAGGGGCAGGCGTGGACAAGCGCTATGGCATCATGAATATCGATGAAGTTTTCAATGCGACTTCGTTTGAGGCCAAAAATGCTATTTACGTTCGCGAAGTCAAAAAACTTGGCGTGAATTGCCTGGCCAAGGCCTTGAAAAAAAACAATTGGGAAGCCAATTCTTTGGACTATATCATTACGGTGAGTTGCACCGGTATTATGATACCTTCGTTAGATGCCTACTTAATTAATGAACTAGGTCTTAAACAAGACGTGGTGCGCCTGCCGGTAACAGAAATGGGCTGTGCCGCCGGGGTGTCGGGTTTGATATATGCATCACACTTTCTAAAGAATAGTCCTGGTAAAAGAGCAGCGGTAGTCGCCGTTGAAAGTCCTACGGCTACTTTTCAGCTCAACGATTTCTCCATGGCCAATATGGTAAGTGCAGCAATTTTTGGTGATGGTGCAGCTTGTGTCTTACTTTCTTCGGAGGAGGAAGCCGAAGGGCCAAAGTTTTGTGGTGAGGAAATGTACCATTTTCAAGATGCTACACATATGATGGGTTTTGATTTGACCAATACAGGTCTAAAAATGATTCTAGACCCTGCGGTTCCTGAGGTTATTGCAGAACACTTTCCAAAGATTGTACATCCCTTTTTAGAAAAACAAAATAGTTCTATCGAAAAAGTGGACCACTTGATTTTTCATCCTGGAGGGCGTAAAATTGTACAGACGGTTGAGGATTTGTTTGGTAAATTAGGGAAGGAGATTAACGATACTCGTGAAGTGCTCAGAAATTATGGCAATATGAGCAGTTGTACTGTCCTGTATGTTTTAGAGCAGTTTTTAGAGAAAGAAATAGCAAGCGGGGAACAAGGCCTTATTTTAAGTTTTGGTCCTGGTTTTTCTGCACAACGTGTTTTAATAGAATGGTAATGAATTTGGATGATGAATATCCTTGGGCTTTAATTCTTGGCGGTAGCAGCGGCCTTGGTCTGGCAACAGCAAAAAAGCTAGGTTCGGAAGGCTATAATCTGATTGTGATCCATAGAGACCGCAAGTCCGACTTAGAAACAATCGATAAGGCCTTTAAAGAGATTATTCAAAGTGGTGTTCGTTGTATCGGTTATAACGTAGATGCTACGAATACTGAGAAACAACAACACCTCATTGTTGAAATAGTACAATTATTGCAAAGCGCTAGCATAAAAGTTTTGGTGCATAGTATTGCCAAGGGCAATTTAAAACCAATGTATTCCAATGATTCCTTAGAGTTGCACAATCAAGATTTTCAATTGACCATCAATGCGATGGCCCTGAGTTTGTATGATTGGGTGAAATTATTGGTTAAAAATGGATTGTTTTCTGAAGATGCACGAATTATTGCCTTTACCAGTGAAGGAAATAGTAAGGCTTGGCCGAATTATGCGGCAGTCGCTGCAGCCAAGGTAGCCTTAGAGGCTATTGTTAGAAATATTGCACTTGAATTCGCTCCGATCGGTATTAAAGCGAATTGTATTCAAGCGGGAGTGACCGACACGAAATCGATGCGAATGATTCCCAATAGTGATATAATTGTTGAAGAGGCCCTGAAACGAAATCCTAATGGACGGTTGACAAGGCCAGAAGATGTCGCGGATGCTGCGTTTCTGCTTACAAAAGAAGAGGCCAAGTGGATTACCGGAACGGTTCTGAAGGTAGATGGAGGTGAAAGTTTACGGTAGATTTTGTCACACTGAGCTTGTCGAAGTGTTGAAAAAGATGGTGCCGTTTAACTGTCACACTGAGCTTGTCGAAGTGACATAATTAATTTAATAAAACAAAAGCGCTTATATCGAGCCCGCCAAAGCATTAAGTGATATTAGAAAGACCCATGAAAAAGTACTTTGTCTATATCTTATTGTGTTCTGATAGATCCTATTACACTGGTGTAACCAACGACGTTTATTTAAGGGAGGAACAACATAATAAAGGAATAGATAAGAAGGCATATACCTTTAATCGCCGACCCGTGAAGTTGGTTTGGTTTCAAGAATTTGTGAATCCTGACCGGGCTATAGCGAAAGAAAAGCAGCTAAAAGGGTGGAGCAGAAAAAAGAAAGAAGCTTTGATAAATAACAATTTAGAAGGTTTGCCCGAGCTATCTCGAAATAGTCTTCGACAGCACTTCGACAAGCTCAGTGTGACAGCTCAGACAGACAATTTTCAATCAATTATAGAAAAGCTACCCTACCAAAATCCGTTTCTTTTTGTTGATTCGCTGAGTGTAGTCAATGAAAATGGGGTAGTCGGGGAGTATACTTTTAAAGCCGATGCTGGTTTTTACAAGGGGCATTTTAAAAATTTTCCGGTCACCCCTGGAGTTTTATTAACGGAATGCTGCGCTCAAATAGGGCTGGTATGCTTGGGAATATATTTTTTAGGCAAGGATATGGATAAGGACTTGAAAATAGGGCTTTCAAGCTCTGATATGGAGTTTCTACAACCAGTTTATCCTAATGAAAGGGTCACTGTACGGTCCGAATTGGTTTATTTTCGATTTCACAAACTCAAATGCAAGGTTAAGATGTACAATGCAAAAAACGAGGTAGTTTGTAAAGGGGTTATTTCAGGAATGTTCAAAGCCTCTCATGATGAAAAATAGAGTGGTAATAACCGGCCTTGGGGTATGCGCACCTAACGGAACGGGCATTCCTTCCTTTTCAAAGGCTATGGATGAGGGTGCTAGCGGCATTCATTTTTTTGAAGAATTAAAAAATCTAAATTTTTCGTGTCAAGTTGCTGGAAAACCGAATATTAAAGAGATTAACCTTAATAATTACTTTAGTAAAGTACAACTGAAAGATTTAAACTCAAGCGGACTTGTTTACGGTGTGATTTCAGGATTGGATGCATGGAAAGATGCCGGACTTGAAAGACAGGGTCAAGAAAATCAGCCAGATTGGGAAAGCGGAATCATTTTTGGAACCGGAATTCTAGGTGTAGATAAGTTTCGAGAATCGATATATAAACTGGATGAGGGAAACGTACGAAGATTGGGCAGTACTTCGGTAGTACAGACCATGGCAAGTGGAATCAGTGCCTATCTAGGCGGTATTTTAGGCACTGGTAATCAGGTGACGACCAATTCGTCTGCCTGTACCACAGGTACCGAAGCTATTCTAATGGGTTATGAACGAATAAAATCAGGAAGTGCAAAACGAATGTTGGTCGGGAGTTGTAGTGATAGTGGCCCTTATGTTTGGGGTGGTTTTGATGCCATGCGTATTCTTCCAAGAAAATTCAATGATAATCCCAAAGCTGCAAGCAGGCCCATGAGTGCTTCGGCATCGGGTTTTGTGCCAGGCAGTGGGGCAGGGGCACTGGTACTGGAATCTCTTGAAAGCGCCTTGGACCGCGGATCTGCAATTTATGCCGAACTATTGGGCGGTGCTGTAAATAGTGGCGGACAGCGGGCCGGAGGCAGTATGACAGCCCCAAATAATGAGGCCGTTCAACGATGTATACAAGAGGCGGTTAAGAATTCAAATATCGACGTCAAAGCTATTGATACGATTAACGGGCATTTGACCGCTACGACCAAGGATGCTACGGAAATTCAGAATTGGAGTAAAGCCTTAGGGTTATCCGGAAGCGATTTTCCCTTAATAAATTCATTCAAAGGCCACTTTGGGCATTGTCTTGCGGCTGCAGGTAGCATAGAAAGTGTTGGTTGTGTGTTGCAATTAAAAGAACAAAAGGTTTATGGGAACCTCAATAGTGAGGATTTGCATCCCGAAATTGAAAGATTGATTTATGTAGATAACATACCGCAAACAACCATTGAAAAACCAATAAAAATAGTGGCAAAAGCGAGTTTTGGTTTTGGCGATGTGAATTCCTGTATTATTTTTAGCACCTATTCAAAATAAAAGATGAGCGATACCCAAGAAGAGAAGTATAAAAAATTAAAAGCTATTGTGGAGACGTATTTGCCTGATGATGTTAGTGTTGATGCTATCACTCTTGAAAGCAATTTTACCAGTGAACTGAACATCAATTCGGCAAACCTGGTAGATATTGTATTGGATGTTGAGGATACTTTTGATATTATGTTAGAAAATGATGATATGGATGGTATGCTGACCGTGAAAGATGCATTACAGATTATCGATAAAAAAATGGCTGAAAAATGAATGCACTAAAAGAGTGGATTTTACTTAAACTTACTGTAGACAAGCGATTGATAGCTGTTTACTGTGTAATTTATTTTTCATGGGGTATGCTGATGAACTGGTTTGGCGCGGAGGTTGAAATCGCCAAGTTTACCTATTGGTGGCAGGTAATTACCTGTTACATTTTTTATATGGTACCTATTTCATTGCTTTTAAGAGGTTTGCCTTTTCATGCCCAGTACGCCTATGGTTTGGTCGCAATGTGCCTATTGGAGTTTGGGGGATATGCTTTTGGTACTTCCTACGCGTATCCCAACAATTTATTGGATCAATTTTTTAATGAACGTAATTTCAGTTTGGCCATGGCGCTCTTTTTTGCGCTTTATTTTCCTTTAGGGAATTGGGGAGTAGGGAAGGTGTATCGATTTTTATTCAAAAAGCAGGACAAATAGCTACTTCAGGTCGAACAACAAGACTACTTTGACCAGATTGTCTTCGCGTTTCTTTTTTATTTTGATTCCGTAATCATAACTATAGATTTCGAACAGGCCTTTCAATTGGTTTCCTTTTTTGGTAAAGCTTATCGTTATGGGTTTCGTGATACCTTTTAAGGTAAGATTCCCTTTTACGATATAGCCGGTCTCGTTTTGGGTAACAACGGTGCTCTCAAAACTAATGCGTGGAAACGCATCTTCATCAAAGTACTTTCTGCTTTTTAAAGACCAATTACGCAGCCCATTATTGGTGTCAAGTGTCTCAACAGCTACCGAACCCGTAAAGGAAGAGTTTTCGGGCGTATCAAAATTAATGGAGGAACTAGATGTAAATCCCGCGATGCTCCCTTTGACTTCTTTCGAAACAAACTCAAAACTAACTTCGGCATTAGAAATATTGGCCTGAGCATTTAGATTGGTGTTAACTACTAGGAAAAGTAAAAAGGATAATAAAGTGATGCGATATTTCATGGTATTTTGAATAATCATATATGATAAGTCTGTTTCTAGTTTCAAACATACAAGTTATAAAATTCCAACTTTCTATTCTTAAGGTTATTGAACTGTTAAACTTACTTGAATTGGCATATTTTTTCTACAAAATGCCAGTATTTTTACTAATTTTAAGAGAATCAGATGGCAATAGCAATGGAGAGTGCCCAACAAAATAGCGCCTTAATCAATGAAATGCTTTTTAAGTTAGAGCGTAATCATACCGAGATACAAACGCTTTTGGGCAAACTCAATTCGTATACCTGCGAACCCACAAATTACGAATGCTTTGAACGATTACGCGATTTGCGCGACGATATTGAGGCTTTAAAAAAACGGCATTTAGAGTTATTCCGTACCATAGATGTAAAACAGCTCGATAAACAGGAAGAACTGGTCGAAAAGATGCGAGATCAAATCGCTTCTTTTAAAGAACTGGATAGTAAAATAGGGGCGTACGTTATCGATACAAGCGGCTATTAATTTCAAGGTTTCGATTTTCTTTTCTGGAAAAGAGTCCTATATTTAGGCTAACAATCACCAACCGAATTGAAAAACAACCAAAAGGCGGAATACCGGTCCATAAGCTGGCAATTAGAAACTATAATCGCAGGCGGACTCTTCTACACGCTGTTTATCAGCACCGATTTTTTTAAAAACTTCTACATTCAGAAACAGGCGATTTTAAATTTAAATCACTACGAAACGCTTATTTTCTTTGGCTTATACATTTTAACTCGAACCTTGTTGATCGGTTTTGGGGCAAACTTGGTGCTACGTACATTTTGGGTGGCCTATATGGCCATTTATAATTGGTACCCAAATGGAGTTAATTATGATAAAATAAACCCTTCCGATAGTCGAAAAAAGAGGCTCGAATTACGATATCATAGAGAAAATAGACTAGAAACCTTAGAGAAATGGGCTAGTTTAAGCTTTAGTTTTGCGATTCTTTTCGCAATGGTGGTCATAAGTACGATTGTAGTATGTCTCTTAATCGATGCCTTTTTGTTAGAGGTATTAGAGCTAGATGATTTGGTCTACAATATTACCTATAATTATGTCTTGGCTGCAGTTATACTGCTTTCACAATTAGGTATTTTAGCTCAATTTTCGTTTAAGACAGGTAAGAAGGTTGTAGATAAAGTTTTAACCGCTTTAAATACGTTTTACTACTACATAAGTGGTTCATTTTTATACCAAAGAGAGCTTTTAATTTTACGGTCAAATAGTAAACAGTGGATATTGCTGAGTTTTGGTGTTTTTTATATCGTGATGGCAACATTGATATCAATAAATCAATTAGGGGCATTTTTTTATGGAGGAACTTTTACGGTTAAAAGTTTTGATGATAGAGAAACCTATGAGCAACCATCTGTTTATATGATACGTAACAATTATTATGAAGATCATTTAAAGGAAAATGAAGTTTTTTATAGGGGAGGAATACAGAGTGAAGTAATAGACGAGAATTACCTAAAGCTATTTATAGTGCATTGGTTTTGGTTCGATGATTTTAAGGATAGTGTTTTAACCGATTTAGATTTTAAGAAAGAAATACCGATTTTTAAGAACGATTCTATTAGGAGTGCCTTTTTTGATGGACAACGGAATAAATACCAACAAGCTTTAAATACCTTGTTTACGGTAGAATTAAATACGAAAAAGCTGGATTCTGTGCGTTGGGATAGATACAAGCACCCAAAAACGGATGAGGAAGGCTATGTAACATTTATAAAAGTGGATACATTAAAGCAAGGCAGAAATATAATGCACGTTAGAAGACGATATGGAAAGAAAGATTCTCAGGTTTCGCAAAACTGGATGAGTTTTCCATTTTGGAAGGAATAGTGGACTTTTAAATAATCTATTTTACATAATGTAAATTATGATACAGATTGATATATAAGTATTTCAGGTTCAAACCTTTAGCTGTAAGTCATAATTCTATTATGTAAAATATCCCTCACGTTTATAACTTTTAAGCGAATTACCAACAGGGTCATCAACCTTTTTAATTTCCGTAGCTTCAAATTTTTCCCACACAGAATAAAATTTATTCTAAACTTCAAAATTCAGCGACCCTGGCGACAAACCTTTCGGCTGTACTCATAATTTGTCGTTATGTAAAATAGCCGCTACCAAGCGCTCGATTGCTTTTTAAAATCAAATTGCTCAGGCAATTTATTTTAAACACAATTTGCCATCGCTTGCCAACGCCATTTAAAAGCTAGCCTTTTAGATTCATTTAAAATTCTCGTATTCGAGGAAATGTATGCAAGATTTTTTTCTACAGCATTCTAGTCAACTTGCCGCAACAGCTAAAAATTACTCTGCGAGATAATTTCTTAGCCCTTGCTAACCTCCAGTCTTGATTGAAGCTTTTCTTTAGGTATTTCTAACATTATGTCAAATAGGATTTGAAAACTTTTAGAGCATATTAGAATAATCTGTAAAATCTTCCTTTATTGAATTATAAACTCTTTCAGGAATCTTCAATTCTGTTGCAATAGTTTCCCAATGAGATATGGCTTTACAGACTTCAATTATTACTTTTTCAGGACTTTTTATAGAGTAAGTTTTAGCAATAGTTAATAGATCGGAAGTATCTATTTGAGTATTCTTATTGTTTAAACTAAGCATATGTGGCGCATTTGGCCATTTTCTAAGCGCATTTAGAGAATAATTTATATCATATGAGGGGGAAATTCGCCAACGGTCATTATCCTTTTCATAAATGAAAGAATGATTTTTAAGATGATCATCCACATTATGAAAAACATAATTAAATACCATTCTCCTAAATAATGAATCAATATCTCCTGAAGGAAGATTTAAGTTATTGGCAATTTCAAATACATTTTCATAAGTAGAAACAGCTGGGTCTTGAAAGTTATAACCACTAATTCCTGTGGCCGTAAGGACATGAACCTTTTCTCCATTTTCACGATCGTATCTTATGGTCGCAAAATGTTTGTTATCTATCATTTCACAATGCATCATATCTAAACCAGCTAGTAAAGCAAGCTTGTAGTAACCATACTCAACCAATTCTCTTGAATAACCATCATCATTATCCATATTCAATTTGACTAAATAATGATTATAATCATTGCTATATTCCACATCTCCAGGAATCAATTCTTTACTCTTTTTATGCTCAGACACAATAACTTTAGGGCGAGCTCCACCTGGGGATGAACCAAGTTTAAAAATGTTTAAAAGCGCTAAATCAGATAGCTCTAATTCTTTATGGTTTTTTTTCACATCCAGTACTTTTCTTAATATACCAGTAATGGAGTCTAAATTTATTTCTCCTGCTTTTGGCAATGACTTTCCAGGAAAATATTCTAATGCACCCATGCCCCTATTTGATAGATATGCCAGTTGGTAGATTGGAGACAACTTATGCTTATCAATATCTTTTGATTTTATCCATTCGTTAAAAACTTGATTTCCAAAATCGTCCGGAAGTGAATCAGCTATCATTGGAGGCAATCCTCTAAAAGTGTGTTCTTTGTAGTTTCTAAATATTTGAGTCTGGGAAACACGTTTAATAATAAATGGAAAAATATTGGTATAACTTTTACGTTGCAGAAAGACTTCGTTATACTGAAAATAGCTTTCTGCTTTAATAGAATCATAGGCTAAAATGCCTATTTCTTCTCCAAATATTCTAACTTTTATCTTATCTAATTTGCTATTCATATAAGTTTATTTCACTTAAACCATCATCTTCATTGGCTTTTTCCAGCATTAGATTAAAACTTACGTCTAAGTCATGTAATAAATCAAAGTATTTTAAAATTTTTAAAATATTTAGGGTATTGGACCCTTTGCCTTTCTCTATATTAATAATCGTCAAGCGAGAAACATTAATTCTTTTACCTAACTCAGCTTGAGTTAAATCTTCTTTGTCTCTATACGATTCTATTACTCGTCCTATTTTATTTATGACTTTAGTAATTGTTATCTGATTATCCATATGTATAAATATATATACAAATATATGAAAAAATATCAAAATAGTATAAATAAATATACTTTTAATGATTTAAAGACTATAAAGTATAGATATTTATACTTTTAAAATAAGAAATTGAGATTTAGTATAATTAAATATACTTTATTGTTTGTCTTTTTTTCTTGATAAAAAAAGAAACAAAAAAATCAAGGCTTACAGATAATTTCGGAAACAATGTACGGCTCAGTCGCTATATTTTAGGATCCATTGTAACTCTTAAGACTGCTTGTAGATTAGAGTATCTTTTCAATTGTGAAGAAAAATAGTAACCAGCCCCCTAAAATATGGCCGCTCCCCTCGCCTATTGTTTTACTAAAATTCTCTTAGGCCAGGCTAAAAACTAGTAATTCCGATCCTAGATACATGATTGGCATATCGATTTCCAAGCATATCCATAATTTCTTTTTTAAACGTAAACAAATGAGTGCTTTTTTCGAAAACCTTATCATTAGTTCTAGCTCCGAAAACGTAGTTAAGATTTAGCCAAATTTCAAACTCTTGATTTGAAGTAACATAGTTAGAAATATTCAAGGCAGAATCCTTTGATGACCCCAATAAGTTTTTTGGAATTATCGGAAATTTCACCCCATAAACATATTTATTTAGACGAGATTTATCTTGCTGATAATCACAGGACGAACTAATTTCTATAGCTACAAGTTCTGATTTCACTATCAATGCTTCCACACTAGCTCTCTGTATTTCAGTATTTTTTTTAAAAGGAACGAACTTATCTAACCATTCTCTGTAGGACATCCCAAAAATGCCCAATACCTTTTGATGATGCCTATTCATTTTTATAACAACTCCCCTAGCATCGTTTGTTGTTGGTTCATTATCAATATGAAAAACCGAATTCAGATTGCTTTCTCTAAACCCGTTAGGATTTCTTAAGTCTCCATATTTGGTAGCTAGATTTAAACTTTGAAGATAAGTTCTCCATTTATTTGAAGTAACTTTTTTCATGACTTGATGAGTCAAAATTGGTAATAATGCCTCAAAAACCGCTCTATCAGGATTGTTTTTCGCACCATCAAAACCTCGCATCGAGGTTGATATTTTCGAAAATACTTTTTCAAAATTCACAGAAAAATTTGCGTTTGCACCCCAATCGTCATTGTTCGGAATTATTTTATAAATCTCATCAATAACATTTGATGAAGCGGATTTCACAAGACTTTCAAAATCAAACATCAACTTTAAGACATCATCAGACAATATATTCTCAATTTCATTTTGTAATTCTCCATCGTTGCCAACTAAGAATTCGTCTTTGTCAATAAACTTCGTAACGAATGGTTTGGGACAATCAGGATGCCTATTTTGGACGTATTCTTTGAATCTTTCAATCATTTCACTATTTGAAGTCCAAAAAACAAGAGCAAATGGCCCATTGTCAATACTTATATACTGTTTAAGAGCGAGAGCGAGAGTATTGAAAATCCTTCTTTCCCCACCACCTAGGTCAAGTAAGTTAATATCAAAAAAAGCAATTCGAACTCCTAAAAGGGGACTCTCATACATTGCATCATACTCAAACTCCATACAGCCTATTCCATTTGTATGAAATCTTTTGCTAAGAGTTTCTAAATGCTGTGCATTATTGTCTATGATTATGATTTCGTTCTTAGGCTCAAACATTACGACTGACCTTCTTTAGGAAATACTAAAGCTACTAAGGCCCCATCGTATGCTTTCGAAATATTTACATCATCGTGTTCTGGAAAAAGTAGTTGCCCTCCCAACATTTCCATAACGATGCTAACAAAATAAAGACCTAATCCCATACCTCCTGGTCTAGTGGTTCTGAACGGCATAGTTAAGTCTTCAGGATTTATATTAAATCCTGGACCGTTGTCTGCTATTAAAATTGTCGGAGCATTGAAGTTATCAAAGTCCGAAGTAATAAGAATGGCAGGTTTATACTTTTTACCTTTCAACTCTTTTTTGCTATCTAGCCAGTATATAGAATTATCAATAATATTTGAAATTGCACTTATCAATAAATTTGCTGGACCGCTAATATTGAAATCGGGAGATTCCTTTGAAATAAGTGGACTGGAAAAAATTATCTCATGATAATTAAATCTTGGGAAATTTATACCCTTTGATTTTTTAACTAAATCACTAGCAGATATAGTTATATACTTGTTTTGTTTTAGAATTGGCGAGAAATTTTCAAGTAACTCTATTAAATTTTTGACCCTGTTTTTAATAGCATCAACTTCGAAATCATTATTTATTTCCTTATTAAGAAATTTTATTTCTCTGTCTACCTCATGGAACACAATTCCCAAATTCAATCCTGACATCCCAGAATTCACCATGACATCCCTCATGTCATTGTAATCTTTTTGAACTCTTTTTAAAAGAGGCTCAACTTCTTTCAAAACTTTCTTTTCTTTAAGCTTCTTTTCTAGGGATTCAATACTTTCAGATAGACCAACAGTACGTGCAGGCTTTACTCCTTTTAAGTAACTTTTAATTAACTCTCTATCTGGTTGTGCTTTTCTTTCAAAGAATTCAAATATACTGGAGCTTACAAATTGAAATTTTTTGTAGAAAATATTTTCATCGAAGCCCTCTCGATTGGTTTTTTCTTTTAACCCTGATTCACTATCCTTTAATTCAATATCAATTGTTCCAACTACAGTATTCTTGCTAAAATGTTCTCCTAATTTTTGGATTCTAGACAAATCCAAACCTAACCAATCGTCACTTGGTTCTCCATAATTATAAACTCTTATTCCATCCCTGAATATTCTTACACCCGAATTTTCTCTTAAGTGTGATTTTATAGTATTTGATTGCCCAAAAGCTTTTAACACGGGTCCCAACAGATTAAAAACATAAAATCTACCTTCGATGTCACCGATACCATCTAAATCTAGATTTGCCAGATTCTTTTGGTCTTTTGCAAATAATTCTTCTAATTGAGATGAATTTATACCAAGGGTATTATAGTCTAAAGTTTTACTTTTGAAATCGTTGTGGCTAAGTTTATTACTTTTAATTCCAAACTTCTTTGGAGGTTTGAAGTCATAATTCCAAGTGAATTCGGCAAACTTACCTTTCTTAGTTCTAGCTAATTTAAAATCAAAATAGTACAAACAATCTTTTAGGATTTCTTTTGTGTCTTTAATGTCATCAAACCAAGACTGATGATGGTCATTTGCTTTTAAAACCACGTCAAAACTATCAATAGATTTAAATGGACTTTTGATCGAATAAACTTTACGAGCTAAATCTCTTAAATCACCTCTCGACCACTTCTTTTTCTTTAAGTCAGAAATTATTATTCTGGTGCCAGTATTACCAATAAAAATTGGTGGTTCGATTTTTTCAATTTTCACAGAAACTTCCTGGATATAATTTGATTCCTCGATTAGTTTCTGCCAATTAAATTTAATACGACTTGTAAAATTTTGTTTCTCGGCTTGAGTTTCCAATGTAATTACCTTCCCAAGTTTATGAACAGCTAATCTTCCAACTCCTTTTTCACCTAACGAAATACGTCCATATTTATCACTAGGTTTTCTCTTCCCACCTCTTTTAAAATCCGTTCCTATTTCTAACCAAACATTTTTAAGTACTTCAGGGGACATTCCTGTTCCGTTGTCTTCAATAATTATTCTTTGAGTATCTGAGTTTAAATTTTCAAGAGTCACCGTTACTATTTCTGCATCAGCGTCATAAGAGTTTTTAACTAACTCAAAAATGGCTAAATTGTCACTTCCAATTAGTTCGTCTCCGAGTAAGCTTAAAATATGGCTTTTAGCTCTAAAAGGAGTTTCTTTTAGTTTCTCCTCAATCTCGAAAAGCAATTTTACCTTGTCAATTTTACTTTTAAATTCAGGTAGTGATAGTATAGCTTGGATTCCATCCTCTATCGACGTCCCTGTTTTTTCACTTGGAGCTACAAGATTTATTATGGCATCAGTTGCCCTTTGATATAATTGCCTTTCTATTTTCATTCAAATTCCCCCTTTATTCCTTCCGCTATTTTTAATGCCATTAGCGGAGGCACAGCATTACCAATTTGCCTAAATGCGGCACTTCTTCCACCTTCAAAAAAATAATCATCGGAAAATGATTGAATTCTTGCTGCCTCTCTGACTGAAAGAGAACGAATTTGTTTCATGTCAGGATAAATATAATGATGACCATCTTTTGCTATATGTGCAACCATTGTATGTGATAAACCTTTAGGGTCTACAACTTTATATCTGTCTAAAAAAGAGCTTTCGTTTTTATGAGTTTTAAGTTTTTTTGGTAAATCAGGATATTTTAATCTCTCTTCTTTTTCTAACCATTTTTTGATTGCAATTTTATAAATGGCCAAGTCCCTTGTATTATGTGGTCTTGCTATATGTTGAGTAACAAAATCAACTCCGTTTCTGAGTTTAAATATTTTTAAATACTCCGAACTATCTCCGACATACTTTGTCAAATTCTTTTGTTCTCCTGGTCTTAATTTTTTGAGGTCTTTTAGTAAATCTTCTACCTTCCAATTCCAATTACTTTTGACAAATTCAGGATAATTAAAACCACTATCTTTTTTCCAACCAATTAAAATTATTCGTTTTCGTTTTTGTAGCACCCCAAAATCAGCTGAATTTTGTACCGAATAATCCAATTCATACCCTATTCTTTTGAAATAGGACTTCATATTCTTAAAATATTTCCCTTTGTCGGCCGTAATAAGACCCATCACATTTTCAAATACAAAAACCTTAGGTTTATAGTACCTTAAAAATTTAGCGTATTCTTTATATAAATGATTTCTGGGGTCATTCTTCATTCCATCTTTATCCCTTGCTCTTCCAACCAGTGAATATGCTTGACAAGGTGGACCGCCAACAACCAAATCAATTTCATTAGCACCTGCTAATTCATCAATTTTTTTGAAAATAGTACTATTGTTTTCACCACCTATTCCAATATTTAATACTGATTCTGATAAACTTTTGTCACCATACTTTTCAATGAAGTCAACTCTAGAAATTTTGGATTGAAGATAATCGTAATATCTCTCTAGATTATTTTCTTCTTTAAGTTTGTGATACACAAGCCTTGTTTCCAACGTTTTACAAGCATTCTCGTCTATTTCGACATGAGCAATTGGATTAAACCCAGCTTGTAAAAAACCTTCGGAAAGCCCTCCAGCTCCAGAAAATAAATCTATGAAATTCATATAGTAAGAAAATAACTATAAAAATAGTTTAGTTGCTACTAAAAAAAAAGGAAAAAACCAAGTATCTATAGGTGTATAAAGATTACTTTTTCAAAAAGTAGCTTTTAACATAGACTTAAAGTCCTAAGAAAAAAAAACGGAATCACCATTTATCACCACAAGTCTCCTCATGTTCATCTGTTCTAAATGGACTAGATGGTAAACCATGGGCTTGCCTAACTTCACTTAAAGTATATCCAGGACCGTAACCTTGAGTTTCACCACTCGGTAGAATTACAATAAAACCATCATCATCCTCGCATATTATATATGTCAATCCATCAATTGGATGGACATAGTAGCGTGATTTAAATATTGTTTTTACAACAAGATTTTCTTCTTTTTCATAGATTTTTACAATAGGTTCAGAAATATCCAAAATTCTAACATTCAAGTACTTTGTATATGGCAAACTTCTTCTGCTACGTCTTCTTGAATCCAGATATTGGCTATTTTGATTAACTAATTTAATTTCTATAGAAACATTGGCTGGAACCTCAATTTCCTTTCCAGAATATTTTATTTCAGATATAATATTCTTAGAGGCAATATCTTTGAACGTGACCAAGTAATATGGATAGAAATCCCTTATGTATGGGTAAGGTTTCGAAAGGGTCGCTCTATGCCTTCTATCGTTAAATTGATATTTTAAATCGCGTAATTCTTCCTTTGCTTTTCCACGTTCTAAGCTTGCTAACTTCCCATCGATAAAAAGGAATTTACCTGAGGTATTGCTGCTATTCATAATAGATTGGTCACCTGCATCCGCTTTTAGCTTTTTACTTAAATAAAATGGAATCGGCTTTATTAAAGAAGGTTTAAATGGCAAATTCATTGAAATAGTATTCAAAACTTCTTCTTCTTTATACTCAAAATTATTTAAACTTTTCTCGTATTCAATTTTAAGTTTTTTCTCTAGTTGTGGAAGTAAACTTTTAAATTCCCTAGCTTTTTTAACATCCTCCTTTGAATAATATGTTTCATTATTTATAACATCTAATACATTGGCCATAGATTCATCAATGTCATAAGAAATTTGTTGGCACTTCTCTAGCATTTTTTTTTGAACTACACGAATTGGGGAAAAATCAATTTTAGGAAAGCCTGCAATGTTTTCATAAGGCTCAAGTTGAACGTATAGAATAACGGGATGTCCTTGACCTATGCTTACTTGTTTTTTAAAGACTTTAGCTCCGTCTAGAAATCCGTCGATAGTATTTATATCGCCAAGAGAATCAGCACCTCCCTCTGTGATATAGGATACATCCAATTTGCTTGTTTCATTAAAAGCTTCTTGAGTCTTTTTTATGTCTATTGAACCGCTTGCACTAATCCCAAGATAGCTACCAGAAGCTTTTACAAACAATTCATTTTTTTTCTTTTGATAGTAGTGTCTTGCGTTAAGATTAAATACGCCATAAAGTGTGCCACCAGTATAAACCTTACTTACGAACATGTCTCCCGCCGTATGCATAAATTCTTTTGGATTTGTTCTAGCCAATTTTAAAAGACTACTTTTTAATTTTGGATTTAGTATAATCCTTGGTTCATTTACATATTGCGCTTTGACAATTGCAATTTCATTTAACTCACCTATCCTAGTTTCTTGAAATTTTCTTTCCTTGTAACTGGCTTTACCACCACCTATTTTTCCAAACTTTGCCTTTATGGAGGCGTTTTTAGTAATGTCCAATACTTTCCTTAAACTATCTTTCTTAGTAATTTTATGTATTTCTACAAATCCTGTATTTCCTGTCGCAGATGAAATAATTTCTGTGTTATCCGCAATACTTGAATATTCCATAACTGAAAAATATTCATGCGCGTTTGAAGAATTGTATCCGCTGCCAAAACTTAATTTATCGAATACAATAATTGGCTCAGAATCAATTTTAGGTAGCAACCCATCTTTGGGTAATATTTTACCTTCTAAATCCGCTACTGCAATTTCATTCTGCGGTTTTATTCCTGACTTTAAATTGTTGCAAGAATGAAAATAAAATGAAGTTAGAATTACTAGTAAATAATAGGGTCTTCTTATTTGAAATGAGTTTTTCATATTGTAAAGGGTTTGGTTAGTTAAATTTCAATTTTAAACAATAACAAATCAATACCCGTTAATGGGTATTTCAAATAGGATTATTTTTAATTCAAATTTTGGGGGAAGAAAATTGTAGGAAGTAATTTATTTGAGAAGTTTAAATATAGAAAAAATTAACAAGAATACAATTACGGTTTTCTGCAACCGATTTTAAATTGTAGTAAAATACCATTCCACACACATTACACTCCCCTCCTAACGTCGGATCGCATAATAAGTGTTCCATTACCTTTTGAGAAGAAAGTTTTTGGAAAGAAAAAAATCGAAGAAAATTTGTAGATACTTTCGCTTTTAACCAAAGCTCAAGTTACATAACGCAGAACATTATAGAACAAAATTGTTCTATAATCCGACGTTATATCAAATAGCGATAAGTTATAAGTAATTTCATCGAATTCCTATATCAAATTTATGATGCTGCTAAGAATCTGTATGTGTGAAAAAAGTGATTACCTAATAGTAGACAATCACTTTTTTTAATTCTAAAAAATGAATTAGTCTGAATTTAACTTTCTTCTTTCTTCAATGGTGAATGGTGTTCGGCAACAATTTTCCATCCGTCAGCCGTTTTTAAAAATAGTAAGGATATTTGGTCATTTACCACGACTAAGTCTTCTCCGAATTTAAGATGAAAATCAGAATGAAAGGTTACGTTAGCTACGTCGCCATATACTGCAATTTGTAAATCATTAGAATCAAATTTCACAACTTCAGTTAGTGCGCCAAAAACTTCACGTTCATAGGTCTCATTACCTGCACTGCCAACACGGGGTTCTCCCTTATTAAATTCGGTGAACTTTGGGCTGTAGGCGTGAAGGGAAATCAACTTATCCAAATCGCCGTCTTTAAGACTTTGTGCAATTGTGCCGATGGTTTCCATTATTTCTTGTTTTGATTCAGGAAATTCATCGTTTAATAAATCTACGGGCGCCATTTCCGATTGTGCCGTGCAACCTGTTGTGAAAAGTGCTAATAACAGCATACTAGCAAGTGTTAATTTTAATTTCATAATAAAAAGTTTTAGTGATTATTTTTAAATGAAGTACAAGATGATCTCGCACCCATATTTGAATAATCCAAAGATGGAAATAAGGGATAAACGCTACCTAACAATCATGTGGCAAGCTTGTTAAGCTTTTGTACATGGATTTAAATTATGATGCAGAATCTTTAAATGATGTTGAAGAGATAATTTGACGGGTTAATTTTCTGAAGAGGTTTTAATCGGTATTCCGATACTAGGAAATCCAACTTTTTCATAGAGATTTTTGTAGCGTGGATCTTTTCTAATTGGCGCCAACAAAGGTTCTTCTCTTAGCCAAGTCATTTCTACCTCATGTCTATCATAAGATTTTTGGAGCCAATCAAGGGCTCTTTCATAATCATTTACAGTACAATAGTACATCGCCAAAAACCAAGCGGGGCTACCTGATGAATTTTCAAAGTAACTGGTGTATAGTTCAGTCAAATAGGTGCTGGTAAGTTCAGAATCGCCATCCATTTGAGCATATACAGCATTCAACCACATCAATATGGGTGGGTAATCTGAAAATTGCGATAATATTTTTCCAAGTTGAATCTTTGACTTTTCATATTCGCCTAGGTAGTAATACAGTTTTGCAGACTCCCGTAAATAAAACCAGTTTCCGTTATACAGTGGGTCTGTTTGGGTTAATATTTCTCTAGCTTTATTAGCAGAACCCAAATAAAATAGTGCCTCTGCTCTAAAAAACGGATAAAATACATTTGAAGGATCATTGATGCTAAAACGTTCAATTGCCCTAAGGGTTTCTTCAGATCTTCCGGTTTTAATGGGATAATCAAGTGAAATAACAGATGGCTTGTCATTTACAGAATTGCTCACTATATTTTCATAAGACTGTTCTACAAGTTCAAAATTCCAATCATAAAAAAACCTTCCGGTATCAAGTTCTTCGGCTACTCGTTGATTGTCTGGTTCTATTTTTAGCGCTTGTTGCAGTAATACCTTTGCATTACTCCAAGCCATTTGCTGATCATAAAAACCCCAAACTGACCCGCCCATATGCCAAACATTAGCCATGTCTATATAAGGTTCTACAAAAATCGAATCTGCTGCAATTGCCTTTTCATAAAGTTTGATAGCATTTGAATATGATAGCTCGTTTCCCTTTTGCTTTTGAAACTCTCCTTGAAGATAATAGGAATACGCTTGTTTACTTTTAGTTGGTATTTCTTTAATAGCGACCAACTCGTTTTCAGAGATGGTAGCCTTCATATTTTTAGCCACAGCCTCGACCACTTCGGCCTGCATTTCAAAAATCTCATCGCTTTTCCATTCCCTCGTGTATTCTTCGGACCAAAGATGCACATTGGAACGGCCATGAATGAGTTGCAGATTTATCTTGATTTTATTCCCAGAAAGTTGAAGATTTCCTTGAAGAAGATTCGCGACACCCAACTCCTTGGCGATTTCTTTAATCGGTTTTTCTGTTGACTTGTATTGTAGCGCTGAAGTAAACGGAATCACTTTTTCAATAGCGTTAACCTTTGTAAGCCTTGAGGTCACCGCATCGGTCATACCGTCTGAAATATATTCCAAATCAGGGTTTCCAGTCCAGTTTTTAAAAGGTAGAATGACTATCGATTTTTCATTAATAACATTGTTTTCATTCGTTTGAACAGATGTATCAGAGGAAGTGTCGTTAATATAGAAAGTAGCAATGGCACCAAATATGAAAAGTGTTACAAGAATCAGGATATTCTTGAAACCCTTTTTTTTAGATTTTGATACAGTAGTTTCAATGCTCGAATCATGCTCTTTTTTCGAAGAATAACTTTCGTCTTGTTCTTCGATATCAGTGGGAATTCTCGTCTTAACTTCACCGGGTGTATAGCCATGAAATTTATGAAAACAAGTATTGAAATAAGTCGCACTGCTGAAGCCAACTCGGTAAGCAACTTCTGAAGCCGTTACGTCTTCTAGCCTCAGAATTTCTAAAGCCCTTTTTAATCGATACTCTCTTATAAATTGGCTTGTCGAGATACCAAGTTGTTTGTGTAATTTCCGATGAAGGCTAGAACGGCTCATACCGACCGCTTGTGCTAGACTATCAACTCCGAATTGGTCGTTATTCAAGTTCGATTCGATTTCTTTAGTCAGTCTGCCAATCAATGTTTCCCGTGTTAATTTTTTTTGGGAATTATTTGATTGATTGTCGTCAGTGCTCATTTAGATATTAGAATTTCATCAGGGCAAAGTATTCCAAATTACAGAATTTCAAAAGAACTTGTTTGAAAAAATCAAATCATTTTGATAATAATCAATTTATTCCCATTTCACACACATTGCCTTCCCTCCTGCACTCGGTCAGTTAATAAGTGTTTATTCATTGTTTATAATTGTTTTTATAGGTATTCATGAACCTCGTACCTCGGTTTCATTACCTTATTATGAAGAAAGTTTTAGAAAGAAAAAAATCAAAGAAGATGGTAACAACTTTGCCCTCGCACCGTCTCGCTCAAATAATAAAGATTTTCAATCTTTATTATTATGCCGTAACCAAAGCTCAAGTTACCCTTCGACTCCGCTCAGGATAAACTTCACGCGGAACATTATGATACAGATTGATATATAAGTATTTTTTGGTTCAAAATAGCTATTAATCCTTAATGCATCGCACCGAATTAGCGGCTGTAGCTTTATGACCATTGTATCTTATCATTCTCTCCCAATCACTCAAAACCCAATCAGAAGCACGGTCATTACTTATGGTTGTAGCTGACCAAAAGGTCGCATTTAATGAGAAAGCGAAGTAACCACTGCCTACAGTGCCGTGTCCATAGGGCATTGCTGCGAACAAGCTTTTATTGGTTCCTTTAGTAGCTCCTTTCCATAATTCATTCGTGCTTTTTAAATGTTTTGCTGCTGATTTAACTCCTCCAAACAAATCTGCTAATTGCCTCCATTCCTCATCATCTGGTAAATGCCAACCGTCAGGGCAAGCCTTCATTGCAGCAGACCAGATATAAAGTCTTCCCATAATCTCGCAGTTTGAATCATAATCATCATAGCAATACGAACTTTCTGTTTTGTAGTTTAAGTTTTGCGCCATCCAGGTCATTGTGGATATCGAATCTTTACTGTGTTTAATCTCATAAGTGACTGTTTTATAGCTATAGCCATCGCGTTGATCAGTAAATGACCCCACTGTTTGGGCAGCCGCCGAAAACTGAAATAAAACAATCGTAACTAAAATTAGTCTCATACTCATAAGTTGCTTTTATTGATTTTTTAGTGCGTCTGTAGGATTTTTTATAAACACTGTCCTAATCTGCCAGCCAATGGTTAAAAGGCCTATTGATAGCATAATGACTAAACCTGAAAGTGAGTCAGACACCTTTATTTCAATGCGATGTATAAAATCATTTAGCACCATACTGTCAACAATATATAGTGCGACAGGAATAACTATTGCGCTTGAAACCAACACAATAATTAAAAACTCACGGGAAAGTAATAGAAATAGATTTTGCAATTTTGCCCCTAACACTTTTCGAATACTGATTTCTTTTTTTCTACTTTCAAGGGTATAAACCGCCATACCCAGTAGACCTAATGTTGAAATAGAGATAGCTAAAAAAGCAAGAAAGGAAACAATTGTAAAAGTCGTTTTTTCACGCTCATACACTTTCGCTATCTGGTCATCATAAAAATGCGCCTCAAAAGGGTGAATAGCATCATGTTTGCGATACTCGACTTCTAATTTTGCTAAGGTGCTTTGTAAATTTGCACTTGAGATTTTTACATTTAGCGATTTGTATTGGCTTGCTTCATTGGCTTGCACAAAAGCGAAAGATTCAAATATTTCTTTGGTAAGTGCAATGCTAATGAAGTCCTTAACTACACCTTGTATTTGAAGTGAATTACCGTCATACAAAATAGTTTTACCAATAGCATCAGCTGCTGAATCTAAGCCTAAGGTTTGTAAGCCTTTCTCATTAATAATGACGTGATTTTGAGTTTGACCCTCAGCCAATGACCTTGTAAATCCTGAACCTGCAAGAAATGATAATTCGTGCATACTCAAGTAAGAATCATCTACTTGATTCACTAAAAAAGGGGTTGGTTTTGGATTATCTTTTGACATTACCATCCCGACGGACATGCCATCACCTCCCACACCCAATACCCAAGAAGACTTTGAGGTTTCAAGAACTTCGGGTAGTTTGGCAATCTCGGCTTCAAGCAGATTAATATAATCACCTTCTATGGGAATGTTTACAATGCTTTCGGTAGAATATCCTAAATCATAATCCAAACTAAATTTGTATTGCTTAAATACTAAAACAGCACAGACGATGAGTCCTATTGAAATGGCAAATTGAAAACCAGTTAACACCTGTCTTAAGTTAACACCTTTTGAAAACAGTTTAAACGTACTGGCATCTTGAAATGCATTCAAGGCTTTATATTTTGAAAGTAAAAATGCGGGCTGAAAACCTGCAAGCAGGCCAACAATAAAAGTGAAACCAATAAAATAAGCTATATGTATATAATTGATTTTTAGAGAAAACATATCGTGACCCATTGCAGCTGGATTTGGCAGATTGAGAAATTGCGGTCTTATTATAAAAAACAAAACCAAACCTACCAATAAGGCGAAAAATGCAAGAACCAAGGCTTCCATAATAAATTGTGTAAAAACTTGAGACCTACTGGCACCCATCACTTTTCGGATTCCAACTTCCTTCGAACGCTTCAAAGCACGAGCCATTGACAGATTCGTATAATTAAAACACGCTGATATGAGTATAATCAGCATAAGGCCAAGCATAATTTTAATTTTACGTTCAGAAAACATGGGTCCCATTCTATTTGTATAGATATTGCTGGTAACGAAAGTTTCCATAGGTTGTAAAGAATGCCTAATGGGATGTTCGATTGTTTTATTATAATCTACCATAAGGTTAGCCATCGAACCAATAATATCTTCAGTTTTGGCCTGTTCATTTTGCACAAGGTAAACCGACACATCGTTTGTATTGTCGGGACTATTGATAGCACTTCCTGTTTCACTGGAAGGTTTTACCACTGTGGATAAAGAGACCAGTGCATCAAAACGCATATGAGAATTAATTGGTGGGTCGGCCACAACTCCGGTAATGACAACATTTTTGAAGTCTTCATTTTCTTCTACATTCAAAACCTGACCCATTGGGTTGGTATCGCCAAATAGTTTTCTTGCCGAAGATTGGGTTATTACAACACTATTGGGTTCAGATAATGAGGTTTGTGGATTGCCTTGTAACAACTTAAAAGAAAACACATCAAAAAAAGAAGCCGAGGTATAAAACCCATTGATACTAATGGCTTTACTTTCGGTTGTAAAATCTGCTGAAAGCCTATCTGCTCTCATAAAAACTACGTCTTCAATACCAGGAACCTGTTCTTTGAGTTGATTTCCAATATAGTAGGAAGCTGTACTAAGCTGTACTTCGCTACCTTTAGTACCCTGAACTCGGTGGGTCGTAACCTTATATATCTGGTCTTTTTGTGTATGAAAATCATCAAAAGAATAGAGTTCAGAAATTAGTAAAATCATTAAAATACCAACAGCTATGCTTAGGGACAGACCGAAAATATTGATAGCTGAAAAACCTAAGTTCTTTTTTAGACCTCTAACAGATGTTTTGAAGTGACTCTTATACATACCTGTAGGACTTATTGAATAATTCCAAGCTAAGCTTTTAATTAAATTAGGCCTCAATAGCTTGAATACTTCAAGAACATAAACCCAATTTGCTTGAATTGTAGAAAATTCTTGTCTATTGATTTGGTAAGTTTCTTCGAGGTCACCTTCAATTTCTTCAATATATTCCTGCTTTATAAAGAGTCTCAGGAATTTTAGAGCCCAATATGGCGGCATATTTTTCTTTTTCTTACTCATATGCCTTGCAAGCTGTATTTAGGTTGAGGGATTGATTTCCAAAGCGCTTCCCTTATTTCCTTTATTTCATTAAGTACTTTATGGGCATAAGAAGTTGCACTATAAATGCGTTTTCGCTTTCCTCCTCTTTTGTTGGTCGCTTCACCAAATTCCGAGGTCAAAAATCCTTTTTGTTCCATTCGTTTGAGAGCCGATTGTATGGATCCTACACTCAACGTTTGATTCAACCTTGTTTCAAGCTCTTTTTTTATTTCGACACCATAAGCTTCTTCTTCCAGCACAATTACCGTGAGTAGCACCAACTCTTCAAACTCTCCAAGTTTTGTTTTCTTCATTTTTCATATTATTCGTAATTGCAATAAATATACAAATTTATATTATTCGTAATTGTAGTTTTAATAATTTATTGTAGACTACACATTGGGAATCTATTTTCCCAAAACAAATAAAACCAGTACTATATATGAATCTTTTTCAACCGATCTCCTGTACGAAATGGTTTGTTATATCAGAAAAACATTTATATTTAGGAACGGAACATTTTTTGGCCTATCAACCCGAAGCATGTTTTAATCATTCATCAATTAATCAACATAGGATCATGAAACTCTTTAAGAAATTCTTGAAGTACGTAATTGTGCCCCTTCTCGCACTGTTACTTCTTATCGTTATTGTCTATTTCATAAAACCGAAGTTAGTCGAAGACACTGCAATCGCCCTACTCTACCCTACCGTAACCATAGAAGAACAATACCAAAACAAGTATACTATAGAAGTACCTGCAATGAACGAGCTTATGTACATTGCGTGTAGTTTAACACAAACATTTCAGGAAGATGAAAATCTTATCAGTACTACCACACCTGAATATTTAAACGATGTTTCGGCACATTTTGCTCCATTAAAAAATCATGCTTTGGTGCAACTGTTGGAAAGTCAGCTAAAAGGCAATGCGTACTCACAAATACAACCTACGATACGTTTTTTCTCGTTAAATTATCAAATTACACCGGAAAACACCATCCAAGAACAGGAAGTTTTTCACGTAAATGGCCTACTCCTTCAACTTTTTAAAAGCAAGGTGTTTTATTATCCAGATCATTTGGAACTGATTGAAGACTTTGCAAAAAAGTCCGACTTTTATTCCTTTTATACCGAACATCAACCTTATTACGAAAATCTTATCAATCGTTTTGATCAACTCTGTGACATACAGGAAAGTTGGGATTTCCTAGAGGCGCACTTTCCAGAAAGATACAATTCGTACCGCATTATATTTTCGCCATTAACCGGTGGTTTTCACAATACCTTACCGGGACTTAAAGACCCAAGGAATGAAAAATACCAAGCTTGGTTGTTTGTTTCTCCTCCTCCAAGAATCGCTTTAGATTCTCTTTCTGAAGACGAATTAGAGATTGCAAAAAGCAAATTTACACGACAGTTGTTTACAGAAATGGACCATAACTATGTCAATCTGGCAACCGACAAATTTCTAAAACTGTTGGATGAAACGATACCCGATTATAAAAAATGGAACACCCGAAAAAGAGGTTATTCTAGCAACTATTCTACCTTTAACGAATATATGACTTGGGGTGTTTTTGGATTGTACGCCCGTAACGCATATTCCAAAAAAAACATAGACACCATTTTATTCATTCATGAAAATATGATGGTAGCTAGCAGGGAGTTTGTCCATTTTCCAGATTTTCAAGAACAGTTGCATTCATTATCCAAAGACCATAACGATTACACCAATATGTATCCGGCGCTGTTGAAATGGATGGATACGTATAACAATTAGCTATTGATTTAGGCCACCTAGTTCATGTTAAAAGGCATTGATATGAACCATACTACTTTAGCTCTAACCTAAAAACCTGTTGTGCTTTGGTTTTTTGAAGTTATAATATGTACTTCATTTTGAAATTATGGTTTCACAAACGCTGGCACCACCGTTTCAAAAATAGGTTCCATTATTTTATCATCTTCACCATCATGACCTGAAATAACGATGGTTAAATCGAGCTCCTCAACCACGATGATTCGCTGTCCTCCCCCTCCCCTTGCTCATTGGGTCATTATTTTTATCAATAGGTATTCGTGAATCTTTAAAAGATTTGCCTTAAGCCAATCTTTTCTTGATTTCAGAAAAAAGAGTATTCCACTAAATTTTTAAAGAAACTTTTGGAAAGAAAAAAATCAAGAAAATTGGGTTAAAGAACTTCGCTTTTCACTAAAGCAAAGTTACATAACGCGGTACATTATAGTACAAATGCTTTACTGTAGCAAATTGCGCAAAATTTCTGTCATGATTAATATTTTCTTTGCTCTTGATGTCATTAGAATTTAAAAGAAAGCCCGAATGCGATTCAATATCTTTCGGGCCTTCTTGTTGAGATCAAATAGCTTTTATGTATTAATTGCGTGAATGCGAGTCATACACTTTCCCACTGATTTTCCATTTTCCGTTCTCCTTGTAAAGGACAAAGAAATCGGTAAAACGGAATCCTCCCCAGTCATAAAATTCAACTTTGGCCGCTGCTGCTGGTCCTGAAATATCGATCCATGCAATATGATGCCTTACATTCTTGGAAGGCCCGCCTTCGTCAACAATACCTTCGAACTGATCTGCTGTCACATTATATACTACACCATCTACAGAACCTACAACATGGGCATGGGCATAAAATGCTGAACGGCTTAACTTGCCATCGCCTGTCTTGGCGCTCTCGATGTAAGGTTGTAAGGCCTTGGCCACTTTGTTGTACTCATCAAAGCTCTGTTTTTCCTGCATTGTTCCCTTTTGTGCAAATGCGTTAAAGGCAATAAGGGAAAATACTAATATACTTAAGGTCTTCATCGGAATTTAGTTTTATGGATTAATTGTTTGCATGTGAATCGTACACCTTTCCACTGATTCTCCATTTCCCATCCTCTTTGTAAAGGACGAAGAAATCGGTAAATCTTAACCCGCTCCAATCGATAAACTCTACCTTGGCAGCTGCCGCTGGCCCCGAAATATCAATCCATGCAATATGGCTTTTTACATCCGGTGATGCACCACCTGCGTTTACTGCTTCACCAAACTCATCAGATGTCATGTTGTACAATTGTCCACCTATAGAACCTACAATATGAGCATGGTCGTAAAATGCAGTACGGCTCAACTTTCCATCACCTGTCTTGGCACTCTTGATGTAGGGCTGCAAAGCTTTTTCAACTTGCTTGTATTCATTAAAACTTTGAATTTCATCTGCCTTTGTTTCTTTTGTCAATTCTGTAACTGTTTCCATTTTTCTTATTATTTATTGTTGTATTAATATTTACTATTTGAACTTTCGTTTCAAAGGTGTTTCAAACCCTTAGCGCACTATCACTGTAATTAGTGCTAATTTTTATGATTTATCAGTTTTTAAGCACTATTCTATAACGTGCTTTGCCCTCCTCTAGATGTTGCATGGCCTCATTCACTTTTTCCATAGGAAACTCCTCCACTGTTGGATAAATTTCATGTCTTGCGCAGAACTCCAGCATTGTCTTGGTCAACTCGGGACTTCCAACGGTACTACCGCCTACCGTTTTATCTCCGGCAATCAAACTAAAGGCTGGGATTTCCATGGGTTCCAATACCGCTCCAACGGTATGTAGTTTTCCTTTTTTTGAAAGTGCCGATAGATAGGCATTCCAATCCAAATTAACATTTGTAGTATTAAGGATAAGTTTGAGTTTTCCCTGTACCGTTTCCAATTCTTTTGGATCTCTGGAGTTGATTACCTTGGACGCCCCCATAGCGAGGATTTCTTCTTTTTTATCTGGATTGGAAGAAAAGGCTATTACCTCACATCCCCAAGCCTTTAAGAATTTAAGGGCCAAGTGCCCAAGCCCTCCGATACCAATTACCCCAACTGCATCCGTAGGCTGCACACCTGCAATCACTATCGGGTTGAACACTGTTGCACCACCACAGAACAATGGACCTACTTTGCCCGAATCCATTCCTTCGGGAATGGGGATTGTCCATGACCAGTGTCCACGAACATGGTCGGCAAAACCGCCGTGTCTGTTTACGATAGTCTGTTCGGCAGTATCACACATATTATGGTCCCCGCTCATACAACTGGAACAGCTCATACAGGAGCCCGAAAACCAACCCATGCCCACGGTCTGTCCCACCTTAACATTTTTAACGGAACTTCCAATGGCAATGACCTCCCCTACTATTTCGTGGCCGGGTACCAGGGGATATTCTGTCATGCCCCATTCGTTGTTCATCATGCTCAAATCCGAATGGCAAACCCCACAATGGGTAACTCTGATATCGACATCTTCTGCCCCGATCTCTCCTAATTCGTAGGTGTACGGTGTCAATTTTCCATTAGGCTTTTGAACTGCGTATGCATTTACTTTCATCTGATTCTATTGTTTATGATTCTATTATTATTTACTATTAGAACGTTCGTATATAATGTGAAAAAAAAATTACCTTTCTATCATTTTCGTCATGAACGACTTGAACAGCCGATAGGACTCATCTTTTCCGGCTGCCTTGATGCGTGTCATCACGCCCTGTCTACTTGTCAGAAAGAACACTGCCATTTCTGAAGCCTTAAAATCTTTGGAAAAGACTCCGTTCTTTTGACCTTCCATGAAAAACCGCTCAAAAATGTCCTGCCATTTTTTGTAATTGCTGTCGGCCACCTTCTGGATGATCTCGTTCTGTCCGGCTATCTCACTGGTGAGGGTGCCGACCATACATCCTTCCTTACATGCCGTGGCCTCCAATCGTTCCAATTCTTCATTGAAAATTGTTTCCAGTCTTTCCGCATAAGGCGTATCATTCTCCAATAACTTAACGGTGAAGTAGGCCGCAACCTTGTCCCCATAATGCTCAAGCACCTTGGCGGCAAAGTCTTCCTTGCTCTTGAAATAGTAATAGAATGAACCACTAGGAATCTCTGCATTTTTCAAAAACTCCCTAAGACCCAAATTATGGTATCCCTTCTGGCTCAAAATCTTTATTCCAGTCTCTAAAGCTCTATGTATATTGTCTTTTTTCATTTTAATATTCGAACAGTCGTATATAAATCTATCTATTTACAAAAAAATTAAAAAATATTTGATTTTTTATTCGCTACATTAATAAAAACAGAAATATTGATAAAATATAACCACTCCATACACATATTATACCTACTCCCCTGCCCCTTACTCATTGGGTCATTATTTTTATAAATAGGTATTCGTGAATCTTTAAAAGATTTGCCTTAAGCCAATCTTTTCTTGATTTCAGAAAAAAGCGTATTCCATTACCATTTTTAAAGAAACTTCTTAGAAGAAAAAATCAGTGACGATAGATTAGACATTATCTAAAATTATCATGATTGTCTGTTCCAAATCTTAACGTGAACCAAACAATACGAGGACCCCGAATTCGTTATTTCTAAAAGGGAATACTCTTCTTAATCAAATAAAACTGCTTTGAGGCTCAAAAAACACTGGAAACGGATACTATTAGCAGTCGTCATAGTTCCTGTACTTTGCATTGGCATTGTTTTGCTGTATGTGCAAAACAACCAAGCCGAAATTATAAAAGGAGAAATTGCACTACTCAATCAAGAGCATAAAGGCTTGATTACCATTGGTAATAGTAACTTGTCGTTATTTGGTAACTTTCCTGATCTCTCCATAAAAGTTTATGATGTTCAAATATTTGAGACCAAGGCGGACAATGCGCCCTTACTAATGGATGTTAAAGACATTTATGTAGGTTTTAATCTTTGGGATATCGCCAGTGGAAACTACGACATTCACTCTTTACGTATTGAAGACGGTATTTTTAATATTGTTATTCATGAAGATAATACTTCTAACATTCAAAATTCGTTGGCGACTACCACTGAAGATGGAACGGCCAGCACTAATATTCATTTAAATAAGATTCGTTTAAAAGATCTGGATATTCACACCCTTGATGAGGCGACCAATACCGATGTGGAGAAGTTTATTTACAATGGCAAAGGTGGTTTTCGTATTAGTGATACCATTATTGCTGGTCATATTGATACCGAATTAGAACTCAATGTCATAAAAGATGGTGACACTACTTTTATTCGTAAAAAACATTTTGAAATACACACGGATCTGGTCTTTAATGAAGCTACGGGTATACTAGACATAGCACCCTCAGGAATTGCTATGGAGAACGGTGACTTTGAACTTGAGGGTTCCATCGATACCAAGAATGATGTGGACCTTGACTTGGCCATAAAAGGTACCAAACCTAATTTTGATATGCTTATTGCTTTTGCCCCATCGGATGTGATCCCGTTTTTAGAGAAATACAAGAATGCTGGTGAGATTTATTTTAATGCTACCATCAAAG
Organism: Croceitalea marina; assembly: GCF_042684265.1. Classification (NCBI taxonomy): domain Bacteria; kingdom Pseudomonadati; phylum Bacteroidota; class Flavobacteriia; order Flavobacteriales; family Flavobacteriaceae; genus Croceitalea; species Croceitalea marina. The sequence goes on from NZ_JBHULB010000005.1 coordinate 106,823, forward strand.
GGGCTGCAAACAAAGGCAACAGACCGGCTATTAATGCTGAATTTGGTGCTGGAAAGGCCTTTTTAGAGAATACTACCAGTGCAAAAAAAATAGACAATATGGGTTTCAGCGGCCATTTTAGCAATGGTGCAAACAGAGCAGCCAACACGATGGAATTCTCGCTGAACAATATGACGGCTTCCTTGGAAAAAGGAGAGTTTAAAGGCTCATTATTTGTAAAGAATTTTGACGTCCCGGAAGTTGATATGCAAGTTGATGCTGATGTTAACCTTGATTTTATTGCAGACTTTTTTGAACTGGAACAAGTACAGAACGTCTCTGGGAATATTAAGCTACAAATGAATTTTCATGATATCATTGATATCGATAATCCTAAAATGGCCTTGCAACAGCTCAACCAGGCCTACTACGCATCGTTAAAAGTAGAGCAGCTGCATTTAGAAGCAGAAAATCTTTTGGTTCCCATAGACAGTCTAAATGTAAATCTGCTGATGAAAGGCAAGGCAGCTACTCTCAAACAATTTGATTTGTTAATGGGTGATTCAGATATTACGATCAATGGGTTCCTTTCAGACTTGCCTTCCATTGTGCATCATACGAACACCCCCGTAGAAGCACATTTAGAGATGAGATCCAACTACCTGGATATTGCAGAACTAACAGGGTTTTCAGCGCGAGACACTGTGCAAACCGTGATCGATGAACAGGTAAAGAACCTGAGTTTAGGACTTTCTTTTGTGGGTTCTGCCAAAGACTTTACCGAATCTGAATATTTACCAAAAGGAGAATTTTTTATCGATAGCCTTTACGCAGAGTTAAAACACTATCCGCATCGTTTGCATGATTTTCATGCCGATGTATTGTTAAATGAAAAAGATTTGAACATTGTAGACTTTACCGGCTTTATTGATGATAGTGATTTTCATTTCGATGGCTCAATCCATGATTATGCGTTTTGGATGCAGCCAGAACGAAACGGTGCCGTTGCCCTGGATTTTAATCTTGTTTCAGAAAAATTACGCCTAGAAGATATTTTTTCGTACAAGGGTGAAAACTACGTGCCTGAAGAATACCGACATGAAATTTTTGAAGATTTAGGCCTGCATTTTACCACTAAAATGGAGTATGCCGATTCTTCGTTGAGTTCTATTGCCGTTGTTCTTGACAAACTTGACACCAAGATGAAATTACATCCGCAGCGTTTTCATGATTTTAAAGGCAACATTGGTTACGCCGATGACCATATTGTAATTACTGATTTTCATGGCGAAATTGGGTCGACCAATTTTAATTTGGACTTGAATTATTATTTAGGCGAGGACCAATCGGTAAAAAAGCGTGATAATTACCTAGCGATAAGCGCAAATTATGTCGATTTTGATGCACTTTTTAATTTTGATATAAGTTCGCCGTCAGCAACAAAATCAAAAGAAACCACTACAGAAGATGTTGCCGTACATGCTGAGGCTTTCAATATTTATGAATTGCCATTTACCGACATGCGCTTTAAAGCGGATATTACCAATTTTAGGTATCATAAGATTGACTTACGGAATATCAACGCAGACTTAAGAACAACCCCTGATCATTATATTTATGTAGATACCCTTAGCATGAATGCTGCGGGCGGAAACATTCGTTTAAACGGATACTTTAATGGCAGTGATCCCAAACACATTTATATGCAACCGAACCTGGTAATGACCGATGTGGATTTGGAAAAATTACTTTTCAAGTTTGAAAATTTTGGGCAAGACCATTTGGTTTCTGAAAATTTACAAGGAAAGCTTAGCTCTAATATTAGTGGTAAAATTAGGGTGTACCCCGATTTGGTTCCCGATTTGGATCAGTCTTCTATTGAAATGGACGTAAAAGTGTTGAACGGAAAACTAAAGAATTATGACCCTATGTTGGCGCTGTCAGATTACATGGGCGATAAAAACCTACGTAATATTCGATTTGACACCCTACAAAACACTTTGGCTATTGATAAAGGTAAAATTAATATTCCCTCGATGACGATTGAATCTACTATTGGTCATATGGAATTATCAGGAACGCATGACAGCAACCAAAATATTGATTATTACTTACGCATACCTTGGAAAACAGTAAGACAGGCCACATGGCAAAAACTCTTCGGGAGCAAAAAGGATACGGTTATCGAGCAAAATCAAGTAGACCAAATTGTTGAAGTTGACCCTAATAGAAAAACCAAATTTCTAAATCTAAAGATTCAAGGCACTATAGATGACTATAAGGTTTCATTGGGCAAGAAAAAGAAAGATAAGAACTGATTTTTAAAGCTTATAGCCTTATTCGGGCAATCTGTTTTTTATAGTGGCAATTTGCCCCATATGATTGGCCGAATGTTCCATCACATGGTACCATATATAGTGGTTGTTGAGCCCTTCTTCTAAATCTGAAGCAAACCAACTGTCATCTTTAGTTTTAAGTTTTTCTAGCGTTTTTTCTCGGACTTCATCCCATAAATCCAAATAGTGCTGAATAGGCTTGCCCTTGAGCCTAATTTTTATTTCTTTATTAAGTTCGCCTGCCATACCAAATCTTGCCAGCTCATCTTCCGTCCATTCCCTACCTTCCAAAGTTGCTGTTTGGTAATATGATTCCGTAGACACCAAATGCATAATCAATGATCCTATGCTATTGGCATCGTCATCATACAAGAAATCAATTTGTGATTGATCAAGGTCTTTGACCTGTTCCGTAATTCTATCTTTTAAATCTTCCAACATGTATATCATTAGTCCAATCTCTGGTGAATAGCCTTCGACTGATTTCATCACTCCCTGAGCATTCAATAGTAGTGTCGGCAGTAATAGTAATATAGATGTAATTTTTATTTTGAGCGATTTCATAGTTGAATTTTATACTGAGCATCTACACTAAAAGTACTATTTATTGTTATTTGTTATGCTTAAATAGTTATACTAGAAATAGGTTTCATCGGTAGTTTTAAATTACTTTTTCTAAAGAGATAGGCACTACTCGATAACATAGGCTTTGCCTCCAATAAATAGCATATCGGTATCCATAATATTGTCACCTTCGGCCCCAATGGCGAACGAAAGGCGTGCTTTTCGGCCATCATTATAGTCAAATTGAATTAGATTTCCTTCAATACGATATTTTCCGGAATTTTTATCATTTTTCCACACATTTGACCCATAGGCCGTGATTCCACCATTTTCAGTATGTGTAAAATGCTCACTATCTAAAAAAGTCAATTGCGAGTTGAACAGGGCGTATACACCATTACCAAAATCACCCCCTGAAATCTTTTCGTAGGTGCCTTTTAAACGTACGGAGCTATCAAAAGCAAAGGCACGAAACCAATTTCCTGAATCTAGATCATATTCGTTAGACTTCCCCTCATTATCGGTCAAGGTAAAGATATCACCACTTCTTTGATAAGTTCCCCATAGGTCTTTTTGGTCTTGTTTTGATTGCGAAAAGTTCAAGTCTGTCAAGGGCTCGTCTGCTATTTCATAATATGAGCCATCTTTAAAAAGTACAATCGGCTCGAAGGTGATTGCCGCTGGATATCCACCAGTGGCCCTAAAATACCAGCCTTCAACTTTTTGGTATTTTGTTGTCATGTTTTGTGCAATGGAACTATTCAGCCCGAAAAAGCATAACAAAAGAATTGAAATAGTTTTCATAGTAGTTATTAATGTTCTAAAATGGCAGTTATAACGCGTCGTACACCTTCTTCTAGTCGTATTCGAGGACAAGCAAGATTTAATCGTATATGGCCTTCAGCATTAGCCACAAACATATCACCACCTTCTAATAAGACCCCTGCATTACGAGCGAAGAAGAGCGTTAAATTTTCATCGCCAGTAAAATAGGCGCTAACATTTACCCATGCCAGGTAAGTAGCCTCGGGTATTATAAATTTTGCCTGTGGCAAATGAGTATCCAATTCTGTTTTGAGATACTTGAAATTAGCATCTAAATATTCTGTCAATTCAGCCAACCAAGCATGCCCTTCTGAATATGCTGCTTGCGCTGCTACGATACTTAAAGGGTTTTCTACAGGCAAGTAGTTTTCACTATAGGTCTTTCGCAATGTATCGTTCGGAATGATGATATTGGCAAACATATTACCTGCCAGGTTAAATGTTTTACTGGGGGCCATACAAGTAATGATTTGATTCGAATCTGGGAAAAGACTTGCCATAGGAGTAAAATTCATACCCTTACGAAGCAAATCACAATGAATTTCATCGGATATGATGGTTAAATCATGCTCTAAACATACTTCACCTAACTCTTGCAATTCTTCTTTTGACCATACCCTCCCTGTTGGATTATGAGGGTTACAGAATATCCCTAAAACACATTTTTCATCAGCTGCTTTCTTTCGAATATCATCCATATCCATCCGATATTCGCCGTTTACTTCAATCAAATCAGAGCAAACCAATTCTACCCCATTAAAATCTACGGCATGCTTGAAAAACGCGTATGATGGGGTAATAATCAAGACTTTTTCATCGCGTTTGCAGATATGACCGGTTAAATCGTACAAAGCGGGAATCACTCCTTTGGCATTGACCAAATGCTTTGGATCAAACTTCCATCCATAACGATCCACACACCATTTTTGAAAAACCAGCGCATATTTAGGGTCTGCAACCCTTGAATAGCCTAATAATGGATGCTCTAAGCGTTTTTTCATGGAGGCAATGATTTCCGGAGCTATGGCAAATTCCATATCGGCGACCCACATAGGTATAAAATCCGCTTCGTCATATTTACCGCTAAGATTTTCATCGGGATCAAAAAGATAGCCACGATATCCGGTTAGGGACATCGCATTCGTGCCTTTTCTATTAATGATTTGATCGAATTGGTAGTTGTTGGTCGACATCTATTTTTGAAAGTTTAGATTGTGAATAGGTAATTTACCAACTACGAATTTAAAGTACTTCGGATAAGCCGCAAGAATTTTATGGGCTAAATTTTGGTCTCGCTTAATTTACGGCCTGGTCGTGTTAGCGACGAGCTCGTTTTTCGGCTTTATCGGTTTCAACAAGCTTATCGTTTTCCCAAATTCCGCTTGTAAGTAGATTTCCATCTTTAGCGAAGAACTCCCCTTCCCCATTGCGTTTATCGTCTTGCCAATACCCGACATATTTCTCGCCATTAGGCCAATAATAGGTACCATAACCACTCCTTTTGGCATTTATGTAACTGCCAATGTAATATTCCCCATCGGGCCAATAAAAAGTGCCTTCTCCGTGTCGTTGGTTGTCTTTCCACTCACCTTCATAGCGACTACCGGTATCTAACAAAGCGATACCATAACCATTGGCCATATTGTTGCGAACTTGACCTACATAATGCATTTGGTTGCCCTTTTTACTTTTAAAAGTGAGGTACTCGCCAAAAGATTTCTCTTTTAATTGTTTTCTGAGACGATTTAGCTGGATTTTCGCTTTTTCATGTGCGAAGCTCAAAGAGTCATAACGCTCGATCTCTAAAGGACTGACTACTTTATTTTGTGGTAAAGAGTCGTTCTTGACCGTATCTTTATGTTTGGTTTTTCTTTCCTCGACATAGCCTCTCATTTTTTTCGCCAATGCGATACGCAGTTGAAGACCCTTATCTTCGCTTCCTAATTCATGCGCAATTTTTTCATATTCACTAAGTGCACTATTATAATCTTCTTTTAGCAAAAGCGAGTCTTTTGAAAATAGATTTTCATAAACACTTACCGTTTTGGATAGTGTTTCTTTATTGGAACCAAATTGATTCACTGAATTTTGTAGCGCATTTACCCTAAAAAACAGACCAATGGTAATTAAAAGTGATGCGGCCAGCAACAAGTAAGGAATTAAAACTCTTTTTTTCATTTTAAACGGTTCTATTACTAGGTACGTTAAAGCCTAATCGTTTAGATGTATTGATGGCAATTTATTTTTTACCTTTCTGAAGTCAGGTGAGAAATACACATGGCAGCGTATGGTCCAATTTTGTTTGAACTCGCCAGCATTCTCTAGCGTTTGCCCTTGAGAATACATTGCCCCAGCTGCTATGGTCAACCGTGGTGTTAAAATATATCCTAGGGTGGTTGTTAAACGTAAGTCTTCCATAACACTGCCCACAACAGCCTTTCCACTTTGCATGATCAACTCGGTTTCAGGGGAGACATAAAGTGTTTTAGGAGCAAGTTCATCATTGTTCAATGGAATTTTAGCCCTAAACATATAGCGCCACCTATTACGGAATATATATTCGCTGTTTTCTTCGAACCCTTGTGTCCATCTATGCTCTATTCGTATACGATGGTAGACCATGGCACTATACACGGGCATCGCAAATTGATATTGGTGCCAAATTCGAAATTCGGGTACTACGTTTCGGTCCGTAGAATTTTCATCGGTATTGAAATTAATCCGCATGACACCACCCAATGCCGCATTGATTTTTTTATTGTAAATATACCCCAAGGCATGGCGATTGTAAATCTGACCTACTTGGCCAATGAAAGGTGTAGCATCGGTTTCTTCAAATCTAAAATGTGTTTGTGCCACCCAAAACAAACGCTTTGAAATTCTAATGTTACCATAAGTGTTAAGCCATACCCTGGTTTTTGGGTCTTTGAACTTTGATTCAGTAGGAAGGAATTCTCCATCGATATCTTGGGCTATTGCCAGATTACAGGCTATTACGCCTAACAGAAATGCGGTGAATATGGAACTAAAAGTGTTTCTCATAGACTAGTGCTCTTCTGTTAGGGATTGAAGCCCAAATAAAGACAAGACTTTAGACGGGTCTGTTTCTTTTCTCAGCTTGCGTTCTAATTTCGAGGTGTTCTCTACCCTGAGTTCCAGCATGCGTTGATAGGTTTCTTTCATTGAGTTATTCAATGTTTTCACCTTTTGGCAATCGAATTCCGTTTGTGCCTGCGTCAAGAAATAGGGAATCAAAACTTTTTTGTAAGCGGATGTTATTCTCTTTTTCACCTCCTCATCCATAAGGTTTGCCATAAATGGATTCCAAATACGGTCTTTGTACTTTTCTTTGATAAGTTGTTCTTGCTCTGGAAGATTTGTAATGTTTATAGCCAACACATTTAATTCATCAAAGCATGATGAGAGTTCTCTAGCCTTTGCAAGTTTTGCTTCCGTTTCTTTCATTGAAGCATATGAACTTAAGGCATTATCAGCATGTTTTTTCAAAGTATCGAGTGCTCTTTTATATGACAACGACATATTAGTACTGGCTACAGAGTCGATAAGGCTATGCAACTCTTGTTGTTTAACGATCAATTGTTCTTCAATGCCAATGAGTTCTTGCTGTCGCCTATCCTTGGTAAGCCGTTTGTCCAACGTTCGTTTTATGGCATTAAGACTTTTAGCGGCATAATTGCTTATCTGAACCAAGCTTGCCAAATTATTACCTGAAAAATTGAATTGCTCTTTGTCGTCTAAACTAAATGAACGCTTTTTATTTAGGCTATCTAAGTTGATAATGGCCTCAATAGTCGTTGAAGGTTTTCCTGCAGGCCATAGTTTTTGAATGACTTGCGGCATTGGTGCAAATTCAAGAACACCTTGATGGTGATAATGTAATATTCTTCCAAGAGGTCTTAGAAATTCCTTTTCAATTTTTTTGGTTATTTCATAATGAAATGCGGCATTTTCATCGGATAATCTTAAAATATTGAGCTGTGTATCCTTTAAAAATAAAGCGCTTATTTCATCTGCTTTGGTATAATTCTCTAGTACCGATTTTAGTTGTTCGCTTTCCTGGGCCGTCAGTTGAAAATAAGGTACTTTAACTTTGAATTCTGGAAGGAAGGCAGACTCTCCTAGTGCTGAAAGAATCGTATCTATTTTCTTATAATAGCCCGCATTTTGAGCCAATAATTGCTTCATTTTTCCTCCTACTTCATTTTCTTGGTCAGAGCTTGCGAATAGATATGCTTTTAGGGCTTGAATATATTTTTCATCAAGATTTATGATTTTTGTATTGCCTGAATAAGCGCCATAGATCTTTGTGGTTTTACTAGTGCCATCTACTTCTAGCGTGATTTGTTTTAATAAACCATTTGAAAAAGTCCAGTTCTCTGAAGCGCCTAAGCCAAAGGAATCATAAAGTGACCATTCATCATGTGCCAATCCGTTTCTTAAAAAACGACCCGCTAGAACCAAGCTATCGTTCTCTATGCGAAAACTTTTTTGCGGAATTCCTTTATCGAATTCAATACTGCTTTTAAAAAGGGTCTGCGCTATTTTAGAATCTACGATTTGGTTTACGGTGTAGGCCCAAGAACCGTCAGGTTTTCCTCTTAATATAGTACCCGAGGCCTCTTCTTGAACACCACTAATAGCAACTCGATATTGGTAATCTATTACTTGAGATTCATTGTTGGATTGAAACTCGCCGAACTGAAATTTCCAATCTCCATTGGGGTAATTGTTTTGAAAACTACCAGAAAAATCAAATGAATAATCCTGTTTTTGAAGCAGCGCATCAAGATTGGCCTTTTTTAGACTAAAGTTTCCATCTAATAGGGTATCACCATCTATGATTTTATAACTGTAATCGGCATCCCCTTTGTATTTGCCAACTGAAAGTGTTCCCTGATAACGCTTGTTTTCTTGTGCTGTTGCTATATAGCAGAAGAAAACTGAAAATAGAACTCTAAAAATTAACGTTTTAAAACTATAGTTCGTTAGATACACAAATCAACAATGAAAGTTAGTTCATTACTGATACGGTTGAAATACTTATTTAGATGTTTTCGAAAGTATTTATTAATAAAACTGTTTTGAAATAGGCCTGGTCTTAGGCTTTTTTAACTTTCAATACTACAAATGATCAAATCTCTACATGGTTTTATGTGTTCACTTTCATAGCTAAGCGCGGTGCACTAATATTATGAGACCAAAAAGAACTCTTTATGTTGTTCTTCTAAATTTCTACACTATGAGGTGCCTTGTTTTTGTATTTTTTATGATTTCTATTTTTTATGGCTGTAGCGATTCTAAGCATACTACCGCTGAAACCGAACCACAAAAACTAGTGTATGAACCCACTTGGGAATCTTTAAAAAAGCACAATGCTTCCCCAGAATGGTTGAAAGACGCCAAATTTGGTATTTATTTTCACTGGGGAGTGTACTCCGTTCCAGCCTATGGAAATGAGTGGTATGCGAGGCACATGTATGTTCCTGGGCGCAAAGAATTTGATTATCATAAGGCAAATTACGGTGACCAAAGCGAGTTTGGGTACCATCATTTTATCCCCAAGTTTACCGCTGAAAATTTTAATGCCGAAGAATGGGCCAGAATATTCAAAAATGCCGGAGCACGTTTTGCAGGGCCGGTTGCCCAACACCATGATGGCTTTGCGATGTGGGATAGTGAAGTGAACCCATGGAATTCTGTCGATATGGGACCTAAAAAGGATATAACCGGAGCGCTTTCAAAAGCACTAAAAAAGAACGATTTAAAGTTGATTACAACATTTCACCACGCTAAGAACAACCAAAGAAACAGGGACAATCCTAAGAAATGGGATTCATGGGACAGTCATTTTCCCTACAACCCCAAATGGCACACCAGTTCAGAAGACCCTAAACTTTCTAAACTATATGGGATGATACCTGAAAAGGATTTTGACCAATATTGGTTCGATCAAGTAAAGGAAGTTATCGATCAATACAATCCAGATATGATATGGTTTGATACTTGGTTTAATTCAATAGATACCAAAAAAGTTCAAGAGATGTCTAGCTATTATTATAACCAGGCCAATGATAAAAAACAGGATGTAACTATCGGTTACAAGCAGGCAGATTTACCTAAAGAAGTAGGTATAAAGGATATCGAACAAGGAGGGCGTCGTGAATTGGGTGAAAGACTTTGGATGACCGATATCACCTTGAGCAATAAATCTTGGTGTTATGTGCAAGGCCAGACCTATAAAAGTCCTGATTTGGTTATACGTAACATGATCGATGTATTCAGTAAAAATGGTGTGGTCTTGTTAAATATATCACCAATGGCCAATGGGTCGATACCTGAAGAACAATTGACCGTTCTTAAAGAAATTGGCGCTTGGATGAAAACACATGCAGAGGCTATATATGAAACCCGACCTTACACCCTGTTCGGTTTTGGCCCGGCAATAGCCGAAGACGGACATTTTGGTGGCCAATCGGCAACAGTTTCCTACACCGCTGAAGATGTCAGGTTTACACAATCAAAAGATGGAAAAACAGTATATCTTTTTATGTTAGGTAAGCCAAAACCAGGAGAAGTCGTCAACTTGCCATTATTCTCTAAGCGTAGGTACCTGCCTGGTAGTCCAATCAAGCGAATTACAATTTTAGGTTATGATGATGAAGTAAAATATGATAGCTCGAGCTATAAGGATTTCTTTTTGACAATTCCAGAACATGGTGGCAACGATATCGCAACAGTATTCAAAATTGAATTGGATTAAAATAGGTAATACTGTGTATTGTTTGTAAGTGTTAGGCTTGTAACGTATTGCAGGCCTAATTGATGATTATTTTAATAAAGATTGAATAGAGATGGTTAACCACAAATAATTGATGTTTGTCAACAAAAGTTGCTGGGGTTTAGTGCTTTAAAATATATTTGAAGGTAAATTCTTACAACATAAAAAGCATTCAATGAAACCACCCTCTTTTCTTAAAAGTTTGCCCCTTTTAATTGCTTTTGCAGCTGCATCCATAACTGCCCAAGATATTCCAGAAAAGTTATCTTTTCAACATATACCTAGTGGTATGTCGCAAAGTTCAGCGACAGTCATTTTTGAAGATAGTAATGGTTTTTTATGGCTCGGTACCCCGAACGGTATAAACAGATATAATGGAACTGAATTTCGGGTATTCGAAAAAGCTTATGATGGCAATACAGGGCTTTCCAATGGTTATATTAAAAGTATTTATGAAGATTCAGATAAACTCTTATATATTGGCACAAATAGCGGATTGAATACATACGATAAGTACTTAGATGCTATTAAACCGTATGATTTTATTGGTGATGGAAAACAGATTGCATCAAATATTATTAATACGATTACCAAAATCGGCGACCATCTTTTTCTTGGTACTGCAGAAAACGGCTTATACAGGTATAATATCCAGTCAGGTGAAACAGAGCGATTATCTTTCTCTGAACCTACCAAGGCCCTCCCAAATGATAATTACATTGTTGATGCTTTTGAATTCAAAGATGACAAGATAATCTTGGTGACGCAGGCATCTGTCTATCTTGTGGATAAGGAGTTAAATAAATCCAAGATTTTCAGTGATACAGAATTTTACAAAAGTGCGCTTAAAATCGATGATACCTCACTATTAATTGGTTCAAGAGAAGGCAATTTGCTGAAATTAAACATTGAGAACAATGAAACTTCAGAGGTAAACCATATTAAACTAAGTACTGGCTATGCCGTGTTGGATATGGAGAAAGATGCTAAGGGCAACGTGTGGATTGGAACAGAAAATCAAGGTCTCTTCATTTATTCTTTGAATACGGATAGTATCTCAAACCATAAATCAAACTTCAAAAAACCAAATTCCATTTCAAATAATTCTATATGGTCATTGTGCAAAACAAAAAATGGGGTTATATGGATGGGGCCGTTTAAAAAAGGATTAAGCTTTTATGACCCATCATTTTATAAATTCGACAGCTTTGCTTTAGACCCTTTTGACGCAAATTCATTAAGTAATAACATTGTGAACTGTTTCAGCGAAGATGAAAAAGGTAATATTTGGATCGGCACTGACGGCGGCGGTTTGAACTATTGGAATAGAAAGAACAATCGGTTCACCCATTTTTCTTTGAATGATGGAAAGTTGAACACCAATGTTATTCTTTCCATACTTCCTAACATTGATGGTAAGTTATGGTTAGGCTCTTGGGCCGGTGGAATTACCATTTTTGACCCAAAAGATTTCACTTATGAAAATATGACCAGTAAAAATTCCTTTTTAGCATCGGACAATGTGATGGATCTGTTGCAAGACAGGGAAGGCAATATATGGATTGCGACACTTTTTGGTGGTTTACAGGTTTATAATCAAGCCACAAAAAAACATGAGACGATTAAGTTAAAATCAAATATCGATGGTAAAGAGGTAACATCTGTAGCGAGGTTAATGGAAGATAATGATGGTTCCTTATGGGTAGGTACCCAAACAATGGGCGTTTTTAAGGTAACTAAAAAGAATACAGAATGGGATATAGAGCAATTTCATAGTAAAGATCAAGAAAGAACCTTAAGCAATGATTTTGTAAATACCATTTTACAAGATGATTTTGGGAATATTTGGGTGGGTACCTTGTCTGGGCTTAACAAATACCTTCCTCTAGAAGATAGATTTAAAATAATAAACGAGAAAGATGGCCTAATCACTAATGTAATCAGTGGTATCGTACAGGCTGAGAATAGTCTTTGGTTGAGCACTGATAGCGGAATCATAAAGTATGACCTTGAAAATGAAAACTTTCTTAATTATGATATCTATGATGGCTTGCAAGGAAATGAGTTCAATGGAAATGCTTCTTTCAAAACCTATGACCATAAAATTTTGTTCGGGGGCAACAATGGTTTCAACCTATTCAGCCCAAATCAGGCCAAAAAGAAAAAAGAGAATCTAGATATACTGCTTACCAAGCTTAAGATATTCAACAATACAATTCGGCCCAATGATGGTTCGGGAGTGCTGAAGAAAGATATTGCGATGGTAGATTCTGTTACCCTTAGCCATGAGCATGCGGTTTTTGACCTTAGCTTTAGGGCACTTACATTAAAAGGCGCTGAAAAAGTAAACTACGCATACTTTTTGGAAGGTTTGGAGACGGAATGGAATTATGTAGGAGATAAAAACTCTGCAACATACACCAACCTAAATCCTGGCAGCTACACTTTTCACATAAAATCTACTAATTCTGATGGTCTTTGGGGCGCTACGGAAAAAAAATTGGTAATTACCATCATACCTCCTTTTTGGGAAACTTGGTGGTTCAAAACAGCACTTATAGTTGCTATTGCCTTGTTGGTGTATCTCGTTTATTATATAAGAATACAAAATATTAAAAGAGATAAATTAAAACTAGAACAGCAGGTAGAAGATCGTACCAAAGAAATAAGAAATCAACAAAATAAGCTTAAGCTGGCGGCTGAAGAACTTTCGATAAAAAATGAAGAAATACAGCGATTTGCCTTTGCCGTATCGCATGATTTAAAAAGCCCATTGAACAGTATAGAGGTGATGGCCAACTTTATATCTGAAGATATTGATGAAAATGAACAACCGGAAACCACTCAGTATTTGACCTTTATCAATAAGTCTTGCGCTATCATGAAAAATCTTATAAGTGATATTACCGAAATTGCCAAGCTAGGTAAAATTGAAAATAAAAATGAGGTTTTAGATTCAAGTGAAATCATACAGACGGCAAGTAATATGGCAATAGGTCGCTTTAAACAACAAAAGGCAGAATTGATTATCGGTGAAAACTTACCAAAAATCTATGGTGATAGAAATCGATTGATACAAGTTTTCGAAAACCTAATCGATAATGCGATAAAATATATGGGAGACCAAGAAAAACCTGTAGTGGAGATTACCTCAAAGAATACCCCTCAATTTCATGAGTTTCTTGTTTCCGATAATGGTTCGGGTATGGATGCAAAAGCTCTTGAAAAATTGTTCGGTCCATTTCAACGTTTTCACACAAATACCGAGGGCACAGGTCTCGGATTGTATATGATTAAAAAGATAATCAATTCGCACAATGGGGCTATATGGGCGGAATCTGAAGGGAAGGGAAAGGGAACTACCTTTGTGCTTCAACTTCCTAGAGCAAAAGCTGCTTAAGGAAACTATTAAAAGCCGCTTTTCGGTTACTTGACCAAAGTAACCTTAACCGCATTCATGCCTTTCATACCTTTTTCCAATTCAAAGGTAACTTTGTCATTCTCGGCAATTTCGTCGATTAAACCACTAACATGGCAAAAATACTTTTCTTGATTTTCAGCATCAATAATAAAACCAAATCCCTTTGAAGTATCAAAAAAGGAAACCTTGCCGGTTCTTACCGGGTCAAATTCTTCAACATCTCCTTCTTCTTTTTTAGGAATTCCCAAGACAATATCCTCTGCTTCAATTTCTACCTTCATGGTAGGGTCCGGCGGGGTATCTACAAGATTACCATTAAAATCTACATAAGCTAGAGGAATACCACCTCCATTTTCTTTGGCTTCTGCCCTACGCGCTTCTTTTTTCTTTTGTTTTTCTTCACGCCTTTTTAGACGTTTCTTTTCTTTTTCACTTTTACTATAGGTTTGCTGCGACTTTGCCATTTGTATATTTAGTTCTGTAAAGATATGTTAATTGGGCCCTAAGCTCCAAAACTAAAAAAGCCCATCTTTAAGATAGGCTTTTTATTAGACTTTAAAGTATATGTATTAGATAACTTTTACGTTTACTGCATTTAATCCTTTTTTGCCTTGTTCTAGATCAAACTCAACCTCGTCACCTTCGCGCACTTCGTCAATTAATCCAGATACGTGTACAAAGTGATCTTTGTCTACGCCCTCTTCAGTGATAAAACCAAAACCTTTAGTGTCATTGAAGAATTTTACTGTTCCTTTACTCATTGTAATGTAATTAAATTTATAATACTATTTGATTTGCAAAGATGGTGCCATTAAATTGATTTACAATTAATTAATTCAATAATCTTTATGTTTTTCTTTAAAAACGCTTCTTTTAGGTGCCTATTGAATCTCTGTAAACTACTCTTGCCACCAATTTGAAGCATCATGCTCTTTCGCGCCAAGAATAATATTTTCACCAATTTGTGGCGTAATATGGCTTAGTTGAAGTTCTTCTGCCTTTATTTTAAAACGTCTAACCGGTTCTGTCCAGTCATGCAAAGCTAGTTTAAAAGCACCCCAATGAATCGGCATTACAAGTTTGGCTTTTAAATCTATTCCTGCTTTGGCCGTTTCTTCGGGAAACATGTGAATATCGGCCCACATCTCGTTATACTGTCCGCATTCTATCATGGCAAAGTCAAACGGCCCGTAAAAATTCCCTATTTCCTTAAAATGAGGCGCATACCCGCTATCTCCACTAAAAAAAAGCGATTCCGTTTTTGACTTAATTACCCAAGAGGCCCACAAAGTATTTTGTCTATTATCAAATTTTCTTCCAGAAAAGTGCTGGGCTGGAGTACAGACAAATTGTAAATCCTTAAATACTTCACTCTCCCACCAGTCCAATTCTATAATTCGCTCTTTTTCAATTCCCCAGGCTTCTAAATGAGAGCCAACACCAAGAGGCGTATAGAATATTTCTACTTTATCTTTTAGTTTTTTAATTGAAGGATAGTCTAAATGATCGTAATGGTCGTGTGATATCAAAATCGCATCAATTTTTGGCAATTTCTCAATAGCTATGGGCATTTCGCTATTGAACCGATTAGCACCCAATAAATCAAGTGGTGCAGCAACTTTACCGAACATAGGGTCTATTAGAATGTTCTTTTCATCTATTTGCAATAAAAAAGAAGAATGGCCAAACCAAATTAAACGTGTGTCACTTTTATAGTCGGCGATATTGGTCGAATCTATTTTTTGTACGCCAATGTCTTTTGAAGGACTTCCGTTGGGGACTTTGGTAAAAAAAAATTTACGTGTTAAGCTTAAGGTTTCACTAAAACTTAATTCTTTGGGAACATCTTTTTTATTTACGAACTGACCATTTTTATAATTTTTGGATTTAGCAAATTCAAGTTTTTTTTCTTTTGAGACATCCCCACCAAAGCTGGGATGAAAGCTAACAAAAAGAAAGTAAACCAGAATTAAAACCCCTACAATAGCTAGAATGGTCCAAAGCATACGTTTTAGATATTTTTTAAATCTTTTCAAAGAATGCTTTAAGAATTGGTTGCGCTTGCCATACTTCCGCCATCGTAGGTTACCCTATAAATCGCATCCCCAAAATCATCCGAAATCAACATGGAACCATCTTTTAAGAATAATAAATCTACGGGCCTACCAAAAGCTTCTTGGTTTTCTTCATCTAACCATCCGTCTAAAAAAGTATCATAGTTTATGGCCACATTACCGTCTAAAGTAACCAAGCTTATTTTATAACCTACTTTTTTACTTCTGTTCCATGAACCATGTTCAGCAATAAAGGCCATGTTTTTGTATTTGCTGGGAAACATCGCACCGGTATTAAATTTTACTCCTAAAGGTGCAACATGTGCCCCCATTGCCTGCACTGGAGCCACAAAATCTGAACATGGGCGCTGATCACCGAACTCTGGGTCTTTTACCAAACCGCCATGGCAATACGGGTAACCAAAATGCTGACCAGCTCCGGACACCCTATTTAATTCACATGGGGGAATGTCATCTCCTAGCATATCTCTACCATTATCGGTAAACCAAAGTTCTTTAGTTTCGGGGTGCCAAGTAAACCCGACTGTATTTCTTACCCCTTGGGCATAGATTTCACGATTGCCGCCATCTGGGTCCATTCGTGTTATGGTCGCATATCTTTTATCAGAAACTGTTGAATCACAGATGTTACACGGTGCTCCTACAGGCACGTATAACTTATCATCAGGCCCAAAGGCAATATACTTCCATCCGTGATGAAATTCTGTAGGGTAATCATCATAGACTACTACTGGTTCGGGAACACTATCCAACTGTGCTTCAATATTATCGTATCGTAATAGCCTTCCCACTTCGGCTACATATAAAGAACCATTTCTAAAGGCAATACCGTTCGGTACTTCTAAAGTAGAGTCTAAAACCTTTATATGGTCTGCTTTATAATCTTTATCTAAGTCTTGTATGGCATAAACGGTCTTATCATTTCTGGTTCCTACAAACAAGGTTCCATCATCACCCATGGCCATAGAACGTGCCCCATCTATTTTATCGGCATATACCTCAATTTTAAAGCCTTCTGGTAATTTAAGTTTTTGAATTGGAAGTTCAGATATGGGTTCATCATACTGAATAATGGTTTTCTTTTCATCTTCTTTTGATTCTTTTTGCTTGCAAGAGTATCCTAAACATAGTAGAAATACAAAAACTAAAATGCGAGTAGTATAAATCATTATTTTCATAAGTATTGTTGTAAATTGTTTTTAAAGTAAGCAGCGCTATCGGTTATACTTTGTATAGAATTACGGGCAAAATTACCGCCTTGTTCCAAATAATAATATTTTAAACCAGTTTGATCTAAACTCGCCAACATTTTAGTGTAATCTATAGCGCCATTACCGAGCTCCGTATAATCACGGGTAATTTTATCCATATCTTTTATATGCCACATTACAAAACGCTCGGGCTCTTTTGCTATTAGTTCTTCAGGGCTCAATTTTGAAGAATGCACGGCCCAATATAGGTCTAATTGTAATTTTACAAGGTTTGATTCCGTATTATTCATAATAAAGTCATAACCTATTTGACCATCTTCTTCAATAAACTCAAAATCGTGATTATGATATGCAAAACCTAAACCTGATTTGTTTACTTGCTCCCCTATTCTATTTAATTTATCCGCTAGTATTTTAAAACTTTCAATGTTTCTATACTTTGGAGCCAACCATGGCCAGGTAATATAGCTCAGATTAAGTTTTTTTGCCCCTTTTATGCATTTAGAAACATAGGTGCTTAATTCATCATCAGATACTTCAAAATAATCGGAAAAGCCATAATGACAACTGGAGGCAGTAAGTCCGATATCATCAATAATCTTTTTAAACCCAGTGGCGCTATGTCCATAATACGTTTCATCCACTGGATTAAAGCCATACAATTCTAAATCTTCAAAACCCAGGTATTTGACGGTATTTAAACTTCCGATTAAATCTTTTTCCATAGCATCCCTAATGGTATACGCCTGAAGGCCCATCTTATAATTACGCATATTCATTGAAGATAAACAAGAAATGGGTAATAAAGTAGAAGCTGTCAGCAGCCCAGTTTGCTTTATAAAACCTCTTCTCAGCATATTTTTGATATTAAAAACGGAATTGCTTGTTGTCTTGTTCAAAAATACTGAAATTGTTTACGTATTGATTTTTAAAAGAGAATGTCTTCTATAATTCACAAACATTATAAATTTTACAAACCATTTGGGGTTTTGAGTCAGTTCTCTTCTAATAATCTTAAGGAAGATAAGAAGAAACAATTCTTGCCCAAACCCGAAAATATTCCTGATGGATTAATGCCCGTTGGAAGATTAGATGAAAAATCGGAAGGCCTCTTGCTATTTACCACCGATGGTAAATTAAGTGACCGAATAAATCGTTCCGGAATTGAAAAGGAATACTATGCGCAATTAGATGGGCTTATCACTCATAATGCAATCGTTCAATTGTGCAAAGGTGTTGAAATTGGATTTGAAGGAAAAAAATACACCACAATGCCATGTGTGGCAAAAACAATACAATCCCCTGAATTTTCTGAAGCGGACAAAAAACTCAGGATAGGAAGCCATCGGCCAAGTTCTTGGATAAGTATTACCCTTACAGAAGGTAAGTTTAGACAGGTGCGAAAAATGACAGCAGCTGTTGGATTTCCTACGTTACGCCTCATCCGCATACGAGTCGGAACAATAACACTATCTGAATTGTCTCCAAATGAATTTAAAGAACTAGCTTTTTTAGCTGAGCTTTTTACCAAATCAAAATAGCATATACCTATTGGTTAACTACTGTTAAAAGAGGGATGAATATAGTTTTTACTATTCAACAACTTTAATATCCCCACGATAAGCAATATTGGTGCGATGTGTACTATTAATATTTATTGAAGCTTGCTTATTTGAAAAGATATTTATAGCAATTTGATAGTTCTCAATAGCTTGATTTGCCTGAAAGCGTAGCTCATATCTATTCTTCTTTTCATTGAAATCCATTGTTAAATCTTCAACTAAGCCATCTAAGACAATGCCAGTATCAGTACTGCCGTAATTGGAAGAAATTTGCCGCTCACCGTAGTAAGGTAATTGCGCTTTAATACTGTCTCCTTTTATTCTAAGAAAATTAGCATTGCCTATTAAACTTATTTGGTTAGCATTATTCCCTGGCAGAAATAAACCTGCGTTTGCAAGACTATTAAGACTATTTGAAGGTAAAGGATAAGCCCAATCTGATTGAATTTCAAAAGATTTGCTTTTAACTAAAGTATGAAGTGATTCCATTTCTTTATCGGAATAGACTTGCTTTGAGCTGCTGCAACTTGCAATAAGAAAAAACAAGCTACATATAGTGAGGTAAAAAAACACTTTTGTCTTCATAGTATTCTAATTTATTAAAATACCGTCTCAAAAACTAAACCAGATTACAATTTAACAACATCTAATTGCCTTCGAACCACTTTTTAAAATCATGCACCTTTTCTCTACTTACCACAATTTCTTTTTCTATAGTAGGACTCAGGGTTAGTTTAAGTCTTCGGTTAGAGTAAAGCGTTACATCACTTATAGCATCTAATGCAACAATGAATCCTCTGTTTACTCTATAAAACAATTTGGGGTCTATCAGACCTTCTAATACTTCTAATTTATATTCAATAAGATATTCTTTCCCTTTTGAGGTAAACAATGAAACATCTCGACCATCTGCTTGAAAGGCAATAATGTCCTCACTTGGTATAGACCGTATGTGGTTGCCTATTTTTACAAGAAATCTGTCTTTAAAAGTTTTTTGTGTGAGTTGTTCTAGCAATGGCTTATTATTTTCAATAGTAGAATATTGCTTTTGAAGGTCATCCAATTTTTTAAGTGCTTGTGATAGTGCGGTAAAAGTAACCGGCTTAAGTAAATAATCGATACTGTTAACTTTAAAGGCATCTACGGCAAACTCATCAAAAGCCGTAGTAAAAATAATAGGTTTATTGATGGACAATTGTGAAAATATTTCAAAACTAAGCCCATCACTTAGCTGTACATCCATAAAAAATAAGTCAACTGAAGACTTGTTTGCCGTAATCCACGGAATGGCTTCTTTTAAAGAACCTAGGGTCTTTAAAATTTCAATGGCGCTATTGTGTTTCAATAGATAGCGTGATAACTTTTCGGCTGCTAATGGTTCATCCTCAATAATTACAACTCTCATTTTGTTAACCTTTATTCAGTTTCATAATATAATTGGGGGAGAAATATAGATTTATAGATTCCATCTACGGCAATTCGTATATTTTGATCAGTATAAAAGGAATAGCTTTTTAATATGCCTTGAACACTATCAATTGTAAAACTATCCCTCAGTTTTTCTTCAGGGTTGTAACTTATTTTTAATTCACCTTCTGACTCCTCAATGGAGATTATTAGTTTCTGGTTTTCTGAAACAACGGTGGTCTTAACAATGGTTTCTGTAATTTGTAACAAGGTACAAGGAACAATAAAGCTGTTACCGCTTAATGAATTTTGTAAACTAACTTTTCTGTACGGTAGTTGATTTAATAATGCCACCAACTCTTCCAAAGTATACAGTTCTTCATTAATTGCTACTAGTTCACTGTTCTTTTTTGTGAGTATATATCTGTAAATAGAAGAAAAACGATCAGCTAAAGCTTCGGCCTTGTCTGCATCCTTTTTCATAAGTACAAGAAGTGCTTCAAGGCTTTCAAAAAGCAAATCAGGATTGATACCCTTTTTAAATTCTTTAAACGAATCTTCAATCGCTGCTTTCGCTTCTTTTTCTTTAGTTAGTTTTTCTGTATTTATTTTATGCAAATAATAATGGGCTACAAATAAGATTACATAAATTATAGTGATAAAAACAAAGATTGAATTGAAGACAAGTAGTTCCCTACTATTAGGTGTGAATAATAAAATATACTTAAAATACAAAATCATAGTTACCGTGACCAATACAATTGTAAGAAGCACAGAGGTGATTGTTTGCAATATCAATTTTGTTAAAAAAGACTTTGGCTTTTTAAAGCTCTTAAAAAACAGCAACGAATACCTAGAAAACTCTTGAATAATGTATGCTAAGCCTATGCAAACATAGAGCTCTTGCCCCAAAAAAGTGTCTTGGAGTTGATCGATGGTGTTATTGATTAAAAGTAAAAGCAGGTAAACCAGAACACCACTGAAGAGTGGACTTAACAACCTAAATAGTGGGTGATGTACGAATAACTTTTTCATACTATTACAGGTAGTTTGACCGTGAAGCTTTCGTTATCTAAGATCGTAATCTTTTTACCCGTTAGTATCGCATACCTTGAGCTGATATTTTTTAATCCAAGTTTTGTAGACACATTTTTCTTATTTGTTTTATCGGACTTTAGATTGGTTATTATCAATTCATTTCGCTCTCTGTATAATTTTACTTTTAGTGGATTCTCGTTATCAAAAAAATTATGCTTTGATGCATTTTCTATTAATAACTGCAATGTTAAAGGAGGGATATTTGTTTCTTGAGTTGAATCATCTAATTCGACCATTAGGTCGAAACCATTCCCAAATCGGGTTTGAATTAACAATAAATAGGCATTTACAAAAGCAAGTTCTTCTTTAACTGTAACCAGGGTTGAATTATAAGTAGTTAATGTATAGTCGTATGATTTCGCCAAAGCCCTTATAAATAACTCCGCTAGCGCGAGATCTTTATGGAACAAAGAAGTAAGAACATTAATGCTATTAAATAGAAAATGTGGTCTTAATTGTGATTTAAGAACGTTCAGCTGAAGTTCTGCCTGTTTACGTTGTATGGCCAATTCTTTGACCTGTACTTTGGCAAAGTAATTATAAGAATACAGCGCAAAGTATATCACATTATAAATTATAGCTACACAAAATAGTAAAATGCCGATTTTAATGAATAAACTAGACTCGTTTTCAAATGAAAATTGGTAATCCATTACCACGGAATAAGACCAAAAACCAAGAATTACTATGGAATAGCTTAGTATTAAACCCCAAATAATACCTGCTAAAATTCGGGTTCCTGGAAGTTTTTTAAAAGGTAATATTTGATTTAGCTTTGAGTTGGAATAATATACCCCATAGCTAACCAGTACTCCTAAAAAGCCACTCAAATAGTATTCTAAATAACTTTGTGAGTCGTTAAACTTTATAAAACTATAGAGTAGAATTCCTAACAGAAAACCAATAAAAAGAATGCTGAGATGTTTTCTCACGGCTGGTCGGTAAAATATGGTTTGGTAGTTTAACTCCATATAACCAAAATAGACATAATCTTAGAATTATAAGGTGTCTATTTTGGAGATGTTAGAGTCGGTTTTTGATTGGTTGTTGTTTAGACTTAACTATTGAATTGCCCTTAAGGCTCTGCCATAGTGCGAAGATGAAGAAATATCTTTGCAGGCAGCGGTATAGGCAGCCTTTACATCGCTATTAGCATTTCGAACCTTGGAAGCAAAACTTAAAAGACTTTCGGCTTTATGATGGTCAGAGCTTATATTGTTTGTGGCTTCAAGTATTTTAATCAATTGAGCGGCTTTAAAGTCTTTTCTTGAAAGTTCTTTAAAAGTAGAAGCTTGATGAGCGTCTGAATCTATTTCTCTAAGGGCACTCAAATAGTTGGTCAGTACATTGTTAGCTATATCTTGCTTGCTCGCTACTTGGCTTAAAACATTTGCTTGATGATAATCAGAATCCATCGTATCACCAACTAAGTCAAGAAGGTATGTCAACGAAGCCCCATCTATTTTGTTTCGTAATAGCTCAGAAAAGACACTTGCAATATGATGATCAGAATCCATATCACCAATTGAAGATAGTAAGGTATTGTAAACACTTTGAGGCATATCGTTCTTGTTTAAGGCCTGTTTTAAAACCGAAGCCTTATGATGATCAGAATTGATATCTTTAGCTGTACTTACTAAAAGCTTCATATTTTCAGAACTTAAAGAACGTCTATCGAGAACCTCTTTTAATACCGAAGCTTTATGATGATCAGAATCAATAGCTTTTGTTATCTGAAACAAGGCTTTAAGTTGTGTATCTGATATTTCACCATCTTTAATTGACCTTTTTAATACCTCGGCCTTATGATGATCAGAATCTATTTCTCCGGTAGCCCTTATATAGGCTGAAGTCGCGCCTTCGTAAGCTAAGAATTTTTTGGTGTGGGATTTGAGAATGCTTGCACTATGATGGTCAGAGTCTATATCGTCACCAATTGTATTTAAAACAGAAATTAAGTCCTTCTCTTTTAAATCTTTTTCTAATAATAACTTTAAATACCTAGATTTTACGTGTTCACTTGAAATATTACCTACCTCTTTCAACACCTTGTATGAACCACCTTCTTTGTAAAATCTATCAACTCTTTTCTCTGCACCTAAAGTCGTAGAGCGAACAACTTCCAGAAGAATTTCCGATAGCCATTTTTTTCCTTCGGCGTCAAAACTTTTTTGCGAACCTCCTACATAGTATTTCTTAATTAAACGACCAGAATTATCTGGTTCAATAAAAATCCTTCTTCTACTCCCAAATGCTGATTTCTTAATTTCCATATAACCGTTATCGGAAATAGAAATCACATCGGTATCGTCATCTGACAGTGTAATTTCCCCTTTATACTCTAAGGAAAAATTATTGCCGAAACCGTTTTTAATGGAGACTGTAGTCTTGCCGCTACTAGAAATATTTACTGAAGTACTTCTTTTTTGCCCACTCACCGCCGTTGAACTGACTAGAAGTAATATGAATAGTAGTTTAATTAGAAATGAAGCGATGATTTTCGATAGTTGAATCATGATTGTTCGTTTTTTGATTGATGAATAAATGATTGATTGTTTTTGATTGACACGACAAATATGAGAAGTGTTGCCCACCAGAAAAAATAAAATGTAATCAATTGAACATTCTTTGTATTGAAATGTACATGAGATGAAAAACAGCTATTTCTTAAATCGTTCAAAAAGCACCAGCTTTTTCTTGGTATTTATAAAATATACCCCTGCCAAAAGTACGATGGCTGCTATAATGGACTGTACTGTAATTTTTTCATTTAAAAACAACCAGCCTAGAAACAAGGCCACTATAGGGTTTACATAGGTGTTTGTAGCGACCTTTTCGGGGGAAACATGTTTTAATAAAAAATTGAAGGATGTGAAAGCGATAATGCTGCCAAAGACAATTAACAAAACCATAGACCACTGGGTATCTGTCTGCCATGTATTTGGCAATGACCACGATTCATTGAATACTAAACTCATAAATGCAAGTATAATACCTGCATTAAACATTTGAAAACCTGTATTTACGAAGTAATTCGATGGCAAATCTGCTTTTCGAACAAATAGACTGCCATAACCCCAAAAAAGCATTACTGAAAAAATCATTAGTATACCAATGATTGAATTTTCTTGTGCCAGAATTTCTTTTTGGCTGATCAATAAATAAATACCTATTACGCCTAAAACGACTCCAACAATAGACATGGGCTGAATCTTTTTTCCTTGTAGTACGTACATCATTATTAAAATCACCAAGGGCTGAGCCGACACCTCTAAAGCAGCAAAGCCGCTGTCAACATATTTTAAGGCCCAAACAGCAACACCATTGCCATAGCTTAAAAATAAGAAGCCTAAAAAAAGCGTGTTCAAGAATTGCTTTTGCGTGATCCTTAAAGAATGACCTAAAATACGAGCTATAATGAAAATTAAAATACCCGCAACTATAAAACGTATCGATGCTAAATAAAAGGGAGGTAATTCTGTTACCGCAATTTTGTTCAGTAAATAGGTAGAGCCCCAAACTATATAAATTGAAATAAATGCTAAAATGATTAAGCTTTTGCTCGGTGATTCTTTCAAAACAGCTTGGGTATATTCTGTAAAATTAAACTCTTTTTATCAGCTTAATTCATAAGATTGGTGATTAGTTAGCGTCTATAATTTTTGTTTGTTCCTCATTAAACATGACCTTTTTTCCTTCCCAATATGAAGAGACGGCTAGATGCGATGGTTTTACAGCATCTAAGCCGACTTGAATGTTTGCAGAAGGTTTCTTGCCAGTTTTTATTGCATCGATAAAATTATATACATGTGCTAAATCTAAGTCTTCGCTGTTTTCATATACTATTTCATTTCCAACATGAGGTCGGTAGATATACCCAGACCTAAAAACTTCAAGACTTCCTTTTGTTCCTTGAAATAAGACCGAATCTTGTGAGTTTTTTATTGGCAATACAGTACATTCAAAAGAAAAGTTCCACTTGTTATATTGTATGACAGAATTTACGGTGTCAGGGTTGCTTCTCCCATCTTTCAAGTAATAAATACCACCTGTGGTAACTGCATTAAGTGGATTTGTATCATTCATCATCCATTGTGCTACATCTACCCAATGGGTCAATAGGTCTGATAAGATTCCTGCTCCATATTCCTTATAATTTCGCCATGCATCATATCTTGCCCATTGATAAGGTATTTTAGTAGATTCCCCTAAAAACGTGTTCCATTTGAAATTTTTTGGCTCAGGTCTTGATTCTATTTTTCTTCGTTGCCAACCAAAATCACTCCATACCGCTCTAGCAAAAACAATATTTCCAAGCATCTTAGAACTTTCAAAAAAATCTTCTTTGATTTGTTTGTACATATTGCCGCTACGTTGTTGGGTTCCGGTTTGACAAACCGAGCTTGAATTATTCAACGCTTTTTTCAGTGAATACCCTTCTTGATATTTTAAGGTGACTGGCTTTTCTAGATAGAGGTGCTTACCAGCTTTAACAATTTTTACCGCATAAGATTTATGCAGATGATCTGGGGAGGCCAAAAGAACTACATCGACATCCTTGTTGGACAAGACTTCATCAATGCTATATGTCTCCTTTAAATTATCTAGTTTTAAAAAGTCTTTGGTACGCTTCATTTGTTCGTCCCAAACGTCACATAGAATTATTGGCCTAAATATACCTGTCTCTAACATTTTTTTTAACATCCATCTACCCCTACGACCAGCTCCAACCAAAGCCACGCCCAATCTATCATTTGCACCAATAATATTGCTGTAAGACGCTGCGGATAATAGAGCTGCACCTGTGCCAATTACAAAATCTCTTCGCTTCATTAGGTTGATTATTTTAATTAGAGAAATTAATTTGGGGTCTTATGTCTTAGTTCCATCCCGATAGAAGTTCTAGGTTTAAAACCTTTCCAATTACCACTACTGGCGTTTTGATCAAGATTTAGATAACTTTCAAAATCCTGATTTTTTAAATGTATCCCAAAAAATGCAGTTATAAAATGCTGATTAATATTATTGATTCTCCTCATATCCCAAACCGAATCTGCGTAACGCAGGTATTCATTGATATCAAGGCCTGAGGCCATGGTGGCGTCTGCGGGTGGATTAGGAGCTACATTATGCCTAGCATTTATGTAGGTTAGTAAATATCGATCGCTATTCACTACTCCTTCATATATTGCTTTTACCCCATTCTCATACATTGAAATATCATCTTCGCTTCCCGAAACTAAAAAGGTGGGTGTCTTTAATCCAGCAAGACCTTTTGCATCCCAAACCTCATTTGCCATACCCCATGGCGCTAATGCTACAAAGGCTTTTATCCTTGAATCAGTAAAATTTTTATATGCTTCACTATCCATCGTCCTTCCATCTAGTGCCGTATTGCCACCAGTAGCGGTTTTGTAAAACCCGATTGCCTTTGAGCTATAGCCAGCACCACAAGTGTTCAAACCCCCGTAACCTCCCATTGAGTAACCGACTAGACCAGTTTGTGAAGTATTTACCCTGCCAGACAAAAATCCATTATTTGACAAATCTGAGAGCCTTGCTATCTCATTTAAAACGAATAACTGATCAAGAGATCTGTTCACCAAGGTACTGGTAAAGTTCGCTGCATCTTTATAGGTTGAATCGGTATGGTCGATTGAAACAACAACATATCCCTTTGAGGCCAAGTTTTCCGATAAATAGGTAAATAAAAACCTGGACCCAACATAACCATGAGATAGAATAATTAAGGGGTATTTTTCTTTAGAAATTACTATTTCAGCATCCCGAAGTGCCCTTCCTTTAAATGTGAAGGGTTTCAAAGGACGGTTTGGGTCACCATTTCTGCCCAGAACTTGTGTGTAGGATTCAATTTCTTTTGAATCATCTGGTATTACAGCGGGATACCAAACTTCAACCGTAATTGGACGGTCATATATAGGTGCTTCACCATTCTTAATATTCAAGATATCCAGTTGGTTTTTATTAATAAGTTTAATGGTGCGGACACCAACTCCGAAATCACCTCTTGCCGCCAATTCGGGAGCATCAGGTAAAGAGTCTCCGAATAGATAGGTATATGGTTCCGTGTTATTACTAGTTGCGTTCCAACCTACTATCACTAGAACAGATAAAATAAATAGAATAGAATAAAATTGTTTTCTGGTATTCATTTTGTTGTTTGATTATACTTTTAAAAATAGTAAACTTTAGCGTATAACCCTTATTATCAATTGCTTTTAAAGAATAACTTTCAAATACTGAAAAAAAACATAATATTTGTTTGATATAAATTGCTTGCTATGAAAAAAAATGTATTTCTCTTCCTATGCCTGATAAGTCTATTTAGTTGTAATTTAGACGACGGCGTTGATGGTATTACACCACCAAATTTTGCGGCTGTTGGTCTCTGGGATCTATCTGAAGTTGTTATGAACCCTCCACAAGACCTCAATGATGATGGAATATCTTCAACAAATCTTTTGGATGAGTTAGATTGTCTTACAGGAGAACTTTTAATTGATGGAGATTTGCAATGGAGTTTAGAACAAACCGATTTAGCCATAACTGCAATAACCGGAGGACAGTTTGATATTAGGTGCAATGGTATAATAACTGAAAGCGGTATATGGTTTTCGGATGAGACAGAAGTTACCTTTGAGGATAACCCCCAATTTTCAACTTTACAAATTGAAGATGGTAACCTTGTGCTAAACCTTAATCAAGATTTACCAGGATTCCAAAAATTTGTTTACACACTCAGATAATAAAATTATTAAATCATATGCGATTTTGTAATTTTATTGTGTGTCAGAAATTTATATTTTGCGAAGTGGAGTTAAACAGTATTTGTTAAGGGAGATACGAGAAGGTAACCTACAAATAGGTCAGACCATAAATCTTGCGGCTCTTTCCAGAAAATTAAATGTTAGTGTAACCCCAATCCGTGAGGCGCTTAGTCAATTAGAGGAGTCAGAAATAGTAAAGGCAATACCGAATCGAGGTTTTATTATTAATGAGCTATCCGTAAACGAAGCTAATGATCTATATCATACGGTAGCTCAACTTGAGGTGATTGCCTTGGATTCTTCTACATTTGATGAAAATCTTATAGCTAAGCTCCACAATCTACAATTACAATTGCAGCAAAGTCATACACCAAATGCACGTTTGGGCTTACGTCTAAAATTTCATGAGACTTTGATGGATGCTTGCTACAATAGAATATTGAAAACAATTCTTAGTAAGCTAAAAACAAGAATTTTGTTCTACGAGCAACTTTATATCAATGATGCCAATTTTTACGAAACCATAGATAACCAAAATGAAGGTGTACTGCGGGCAATTGAAGAGGATAACATTCCTACAGCTGCATTAATTTTAAAAATGAACTGGATTACGGTTCTAGAGTATCTAAAAAAACAAATGAAAACCGAAAACCCCTAGCCCCTTCTCCGCTCTAATAGCACCAACATCATTAAGCTTAACATTACGCGATGATCATCGTCGGCATCCGTTGCTTTTACCTGCGAAATTTTAAATTTTCTTCCAAAAAAAGAAGCTTCTTTCTTTAGCCGAACAACTATCTGTTCTTCTTTGTCGAGAACAACATAACTAGGATTGAAAAGTTATCCTGTAAAAATATTGAGAATAGGTATTTGCCCAAGTAGCCCATCCGCTACTTTGACCCAGGCATTTTCTTCACGAATTTTATATTGCGGTTTTTCATGCTGGTCTATAATGTCATAATTGGCTTTCCAGAGTGAGGCCCATCCTTTACGTGCAACCTTCCCCAAGGCCTTGCCATTGCTGTCGGTAAAACTATACGCCGTTGAGAAATCGATCCACTTGTCCGCTTTAATTCTGTAATTTACTTGAGTTCTAGATTCATTTGAGAACACTTCAATATCTTCTTTGAATTTGAACATTTTTTGTCTCACATAGGCAATTATATTCCCTTTTGCATCTCTTGCAGTAAAATCATTGGATAAGGTGGTAATATTAAAATTGAATGAGATAGGAAAGTTAAGGTCGGTCATTGTAATAATAGGTTTCAGTTAAATAGATTTTTATCTAAGCCAGGAATTAGCTTCAATGCATTTTGGTAATATACCTTTTTTAAGACTTGGTCAGGTAAATCTAAACCATACATCGCCCAGAAAGCATGATATTTTTTATAGTACGGAAAATATTCGTCAGCTGTTTCCAATACCCTAAAATAAGTCGGAAACTCTTCAGGCTTCCAACTATCTTTTCCGAATAGAATCCGGTCTTGGTATTTTATGAAAAATGCTTTAGCCTGTTTGGGTTGCCTGCCGAGCTCAGCAATAATTGCCCCAATACCAACGGACATATTTGGTATTTCATCAAGAAGCTTCGAAAGTGTTTTTAAATCATTGGCATACCAACCCATATGGGCATTAATGAATTTAGTTTTAGAGTGCTTTTTGAAGATTCGATGCTGCTCATCTATAATTTGTTGCCACGGGGCAGGATTGGTCGCCGAACGTTTTCTACGAGGCCTTGTCTTTAGTTCCAGCCACCGTTCATTCTCACTGTTCATATCATCCCAAAATGACTTTGGATCGGCGGCGTGTATAAGAACCGGTACTCCCATTTCTGCGCATTTTTCCCAAATGGGGTCTAACCTCGAATCATCAATACGAATTCGATTTCCGTTGACATCTTTATATCGAAGCCCCAAACTTTTATAAATTTTCAATCCTTTTGCACCAGCTTTTATATCGGCGCCTAATTGGGCGGCAGCTTTTTTGCCCCAGTCCTCATTTCCAACACCGCTAAAGTCGACATTGGCAAAAATGGCAAATCGATTTGGATAATGGTCATTAACATTTTTGAGCATGGCTCGGAGGCCTTCGCCAGAGCCACCACTAAGGTTAACCATAATACCTTCATTTAGCTTGTCCATATCTTTGATGAGAACCGAAAGGTCTTGCTCTGCCATCTCAAATTGATGGCTATGAACATCTATAAACGTAAACTTGGCCCGTGGAGTAGGATTTTCAGGAACTATCAAAGTAGATTTCGGATTGTACGCTTCAAAGCTCATTTCTTGTGTAAAGGCGTTTAGACCAATACAAAAGGCAAGAAAAGTCAGTATTATTTTAAATTTTATCATCACTTTTAGTTTTGAGTTGTTCGTATACTTCAATTGTGTCAATATCAATGGCCCTGTCTTTGGGGTCGATTGTCATAATATTATCAGAAGCCTTTATAATATGCTGAGCGCCAAAGTCTTTGTTCAATTGCTCTAATTGCGAAAAATAAGTCTTGTTAAAAATAGCGGGTACTCCATTCTTTTTAGGATAAGAAGTTGCTACTACATCATATTCGAAACCGAAAAATTGTTCTTTTAATTCCATCAAATAGTCGGCAGTTAAAAAGGGTTGATCGGCCAACATAATAAGAACAGCTTTATAGGAGTGCCTTTTTAGTTGACTAACCCCGAACGCGATAGAAGAACCCATACCATCTTTCCAATTCGTATTTTTAAAAATGGTCACATTTTGATTTAGCTTTTCTTTAATCACCTCAGAATTGGCACCGAGAACTACAAAAACAGCATTAGAAACTTGTTTTGCCTGCTTTATTGTATGCCCTAACATGGTATTTCCCTTCCAGGGAAGTAACTGTTTTATTTCTCCCATTCTAGAGGATGCACCAGCAGCTAAGATTAAAATAGCAAGTTCTTTCTGTTGAGAGTTCATTTAATTATGTATTCTGCCTTCCCTATTTTTTAAAAGCATAGGTTTTCTTTTATTGGTGACAGTCAAAATCTCGGCAAGA
This sequence comes from Croceitalea marina, assembly GCF_042684265.1. Lineage (NCBI taxonomy): Bacteria > Pseudomonadati > Bacteroidota > Flavobacteriia > Flavobacteriales > Flavobacteriaceae > Croceitalea > Croceitalea marina. The sequence goes on from NZ_JBHULB010000005.1 coordinate 137,907, forward strand.
ACGGCTATTGCAATTTCTTGAGGCGTTTCCGCACCTATATCCAGTCCGGCGGGACCATGGATACTATCTAAAAAAGTTTCTGAAATATCAGGGTCTGTTTCCAAGAGTTCATTAAATAATTTTTCTCTTCTTCTGACGGGACCTAGCAATCCAAAATAACAGGGCTTTTCGTTTTTTAAGGCCATTAAAAATTGTAAATCCTTAACATAACTATGTGTCATTAAAACTATCACAGTTTGTTCATCAATAGTCACGTTTAAGGACGCTGGCTCAATATGTATAAAATGGGTTGCTCCCTTAAAATCGGTAATGGATTTTCCTTCTTTTGGATCGGTAATAATGCAAACCTCAAATCCTGCAGATGCCGCGAAATGACATAATTGCACAGCGTCATGTTCTGCACCAATAAGAATCATTTTAGCACATGGATTCAGCTCTTGAATGAATACTAATGTATCTGTCTTTGGTTCGAAGGATGCCTTAATTGGTATTATTTCGTCCTCAAGCTTAAAGACCGAGCCAAAACTTTTCGATTCACCATAGGCTTTTAAGTAATAACTGTCAATGGCAAAGGATTTTCTTTTTTTCACTATTTTCCTAAAAGAATTTAGAAAAGCCTCGTTGGGATTAAAAGGTTCAAGTAATATGTATAAGATTCCTTCGCAACCCAAGCGATATCGTCCGTCATAGGTCATTACTTTAGGAATATCTGTTTTAAAAACAGATGCGGCCTGTCGCAAAACTTCTTTTTCAACGCAACCTCCGCTTACCGCGCCGATACTTTGTCCATTTTCCAACAAAAGCATGCGAACTCCTGGTCTACGATATGAAGACCCTTCTAAAGCTACTACCGTAGCTAAAACAGCCCGTATTCCTTTTGTTTTGGCCGTTTCAAAAGCTTTAACTATTTCTTTTAATTCGTGCGTCATTTAAAAAATCTTCGCGTTGCTATGACTTGAACGACTTCCCCTTTTTTATATGGGGTATTTGGCGCAAAGATTACAAATCCGTTCGCCTTTGATAAACTGGTTAAATCTCCTGATCCGTTAGCTTGTATTAATGACACTACTAATTTACCTGAGGCTATTTGTACTTTGGCTTGAATAAATCGTGTCAAATCCGTAGTATTATTAAAAGTTTCATCTAAAATTACACTAATTCTAACCGAGGGCAAACCCAATGATTTGTTAATCCAGGGCTTAAAATAGATATGGTAGTTTGCGAAAGTAGATACAGGATTTCCAGGGAAAGCAAAAATAGTGGTTTGTGAGCTTTCATGGTTGCCAAACCAAAACGGCTTACCGGGACGCTGTTTTATCTTATGAAAAATCTTTTTCACTTCTATTTCTTTAAACACTTCTGGCAGGTAATCATACTTCCCTTTTGATACACCGCCACTTAATAACAAAACGTCATATCTTTTTAGGGCCTTTAAAAGTTCCTTTTTGGTAATTTCTTTGTCATCATTTATATGAAGTCGATTGGCTATAATTTTTTCGCCTTGTAGTATGGCTTTAAGTGTATAGGTATTTGATTTTCGTAGTTGATGAGGTTGGGGCACTTCGTTTACATCGACCAATTCATCTCCTGTAGATATAACACAAATTTTTGGAAGTTTTTTAACCAAAACCTCTGATTTTCCAACGGAAGCCAAAACACCAATTTCTGCAGCACTCAATAAAACACCATCTTTTAACAAAGTAGCTCCTTTCATCTCATCACCACCTTTTTGATGGATGTTTTGCCCTTTTTTTACAGTTTCTTTTACTCTTACTTTTCCCTGAGCAATGGACAAATGCTCATACATGATTACTGTATCGGCATTTTTAGGGATTACGGCACCGGTCATTATTTCCATACAGTATTCCGAATTGTGTAATTCTTTTTGAGGATTTCCGGCGGCGGCAATATCGGAAATAGGAAAATCAATCAAACCCTTTTCAATTGCTTTATAATTAATAGCAATGCCATCTTTAGTAGCTCTGTCAAATGGAGGGAAGTCACGATCAGCATAAATTTTTTCAGCTAACACCCTGCCTACAGAATCATTTAAAAGAACTTTTTCTTCACCAAGATCAACGCTATGTTTTAGTACTAATTGAAGTGCTTCGCTAAATGATATCATGAGAAAAAATTTAGTTGCAACCCATTATTGATTAAAACCCGAACACCAACGAACAATACTAAAATAGCAGTAATTATCCGTATCCTTCGAGCGGAAAGATTACTAATGCTAAAACGTGTGCCTAATTGTCCTCCAATTAAAACTGCTATGCATAGACAAACGGCTTCTACCCAATATATTTCAAACGAGTTATTCCATAACAGCCCACTAAGCCCAGAAATGGAATTGACCAATATAAAAAAACTGGAGAGTGCAGCTATAACAATAGGCCTGTCCCATTTCATGTGGTGTAGTATGGGGGCTAAAAAAATACCACCTCCAATACCTACTAATCCGGATAACAGCCCAATAAGTGCGCCGAGTACATATGAAAGATATGGAGGGTAATTCCTTGGATTGAAATCGGTTTTTAAATTTATTGTCTGTGTGAAAAGAGCAATGGCTGCTATGACCAATGAAACACCCAAAATACTAAAGAAAATCACTTCGTTTAGCTTAAAGGAGGCCCCAATAAAGGCCATAGGAATACTTGTTAAAACAAAAGGAAGGAACTTTTTAAAATGCAAATGACCTTTCCTATAAAACAAATAACAACCTCCAGCAACCACTATTAAGTTGCAAAATAATGCCGTACTTCGAATAACAAAAAAACTGGTGAAGAAAATCGCTAAAATCGCTAAGTAACTAGAGCCACCGCCAAAGCCTACAGATGCATACAAAGTAGCAATGCCAAAAAAAATAAGCATCAATATGATTAGCTCGCTTAATGCTATGGACATACAGAAGCCATTTGATTGAGCCCTCCGCTTACGCTATACACAATTGCTTCGGGTTTTAGACTTATTAAGATAGCATAAGCCCTTTCGCTACGTTTACCAGATTGACAGAGCAAATAAACGTCTTTATCAAAATTTATCTTCTGTAAGGAACTTTTTAGTTCTTCAAAAGTAATATTAACGGAACCACTTAAATGATCTTTATTGAATTCTTCAATACTTCTTACATCGATTACCTGTAATTTTTTTCGTTGCTGAAGTGCCAAAAAGTCTTTTGCTGAAATAGAAGGACTTGATTCACACAAATCAAACCCATAATCCGTTTGAAGCTTTGTTATCACTTTATTTTCTGGAACTACTGTAAAACTCACTTTTCGGGTATTTTGCAATAAACCGTCGTAGACCAATAATTTTCCGGAAAGGACCTCTCCTACTCCAGTTATAATTTTTACCGTTTCCAATGCTTGCAGCGTGCCTATAATTCCTGGGAGAATACCCAAGATGCCATTTGTTGCACAATTGGGAGTTTCCTCAGGGCTTGGCATTTTTGGAAACAAACACCTGTAGGTAGGCCCATCTTCATAATTGAACACACTAACCTGACCTTCAAAAGCGTGTAATGCACCATAAACAAAAGGCTTGTTTAATATTACGCAAGCATCATTGATTACATACCTGGCGGCAAAATTATCGGTAGCATCTACGATTACATCGAATTCTTTTACTATCTCAAGTGCATTATCTTTTGTCAAGTAGGTATCAAAACACTTTAATAGTGTTTGACTATTTTGTGCTTTTAATTTTTGGGAAGTAACTTCAAGTTTCAATTTTCCGATATCATCTTCAGAATACAACACTTGACGCTGTAAATTATGTAGCTCAACAAAATCTTGATCTACTAGCCCTAATGTTCCAACTCCCATTGCATTAAGGTATTGCCCAACAGGTAGCCCCAATCCTCCAAGGCCCACTATTAGAACTTTGCTATCAGCCAACTTGGCCTGTTTTTCAAGACCAAAACCCGAGAGGCTGGTTTGCCTAACAAATCTATCCGGTTTAATCATGAATTTAGTTTGTTTAAAGCAAATTCATATTCCTTTATTGAATTCGCATTGTACAATACTTCGTCTTTCTCTGGATAAACTAGTTTGATATCGGAATTAATTAAAAATTTTCTAGGGCATGAACTCTCCGCTGTTTTCATATATTCTTTAGCCAATTGTAAGCCCTTTGGTTCCCAAATTGTAATGAGCGGTTCTGGCAAGTTGCTCTTTTTGGTTGCATAAGCTGTAGCCACTTTATTGGTATCTCTTTCTGAAATCAACTTCTCAAGACTATATGCATTAAGTAATGGTAAATCGCAGGCAACAACCAGCCAAGCATTTTCTGAATGTTCTTTATGTGCACTTAAAATACCATTTAACGGACCCCTATATTCATTTCGGTCGACAATACAATTGAAATTGGACACCAATTCCTTATGTTGCTCTTCTCGTATACTTAAAAAGGTTTTATCACATAAACTTTCAAGTAAACTATACAAATATTCTCGCTGTGGTATACCATGATACTCAATAAGCCCCTTATCATTACCCATTCTGGTACTTTTACCCCCAGAAAGTACTAAGCCGTTAAGAATTGCTATTTTAGTCTGCATTGCTTTAAAACGTTTTAGTTTCAATTCATATTAACCGCCAATAGAGGTCATAGAACTTGAGAAAACAGATTTATGCTCTTGTTGTGCTTCAAAGCCTGTCTTTGCTCTCGAATTGATTGCAGAAAGAATGGCCTCTTTTATTTTGTCACTGTTACCTTTATGTCGTAAAATATCCCTTAGATTGGCTTTCGGTTTTCCGTATAGACAGGTAATAATATCTCCCGTTGCCGTAAGACGAAGTCTATTGCATGTTCCACAAAAGGTTCTACTAAATGACGGAATTAGACCGAAGGTGCTTTTATGACCCTCAATTTGATAATTGATAGATGTTGAAGTTATAGGAGACTTCAACTTAGTATACTTTGGAAATGCATTCGTAATATGGCCTAAAATGGTCTTATAGTCCCATTTAATGGTCTGAAAAGATTTGCTTCCGCCATTAAAAGGCATTTCTTCCAAAAATCGAACTGAAACGGGATAATGTTTCATTAATTCTAAGATTGGAATAATATCTTGTTCGTTCTGTCCTTCCAGAACAATGAAATTTATACGAACATTAAACCCTTCAGAAATCAGTCGAATCAGATTTTCATGAACGGTATCGTATTGATCACGTCTGGTAATGCGTTCAAAGGTCGCTTTATCAATGGCATCAAGACTTACATTAACATCCTTAATACCCAGTTCTTTTAATTCTGTAATATAAGGGCCAATTAGCGTAGCATTGGTCGTCACCGAAATATCTTTGAGCCCGTCTAATTTTTTTAAATGTCGCAAAAGGAGCATCAGGTCTTTTCTTACAAAGGGTTCACCTCCGGTTATCCTAATTTTATCTATACCCCGCCCCACTAAGATTGTGCTTAAGGTAACAAGTTCGTCTATAGTGAGTAATTTGTCATTCTTCACAAAATCGATTCCCTCTGAAGGCATGCAATAATTACACCTAAGGTTACAGCGATCCGTTACGGCCAATCTCAAGTAATTAATATGTCTGTTGTGATTGTCTAAAAGCATGTCTAAATTTTAGCCGCCACTCACCGGTGGAATCAATGCAATTTCGTCATAAGAATTGATTTGTTCATCATCTTGGGCATAGGAGTTATTCACCGCTATGGCTAAAGAAGATAGCTTACCTAATTCTGGATACGATTTATTTAAAAAACTGCGTAATTCCCTTACCGTTTTTGGTATGCTTCTGCCAGTTACGCTTGCAGTAGGTATAGAAAGTGAAGGGCTACCAACGATATCTTTGGTAACCCCGAATAATAAAATTGTCATTATTGTTATCCTAAGATTTCTTTTTCAGGAACTTTTAAAAGTTCGGGTGTCTTACTAAATGGTTGCTGATATAATCTATTGCCGGTCGCAGCTTTAAATGCATTGGCTATTGCCCCGCCTATCGGCGGTAGCGTCGGTTCTCCTAACCCCGTAGGTGATAGCTCATTTTGAATTAGATGGGTTTCTATTTCGGGCGCTTCTCTCATTCGTATTAGACGGTATCTGTCAAAATTATTTGCCACGGGCACACCATTTTCAAATATAAAATCACCGTACATAGAATGCCCTATTCCGTCTAAAATACCTCCTTCAATCTGATTAATTGCCCCCAAAGGATTTACAACTATTCCACAATCTACCACACAGGTTATTTTTTTGACAACAGCATTTCCATTTTCAATTTCTACATCGGCAACTTGAGCAACATGGGTATTATGACAATAATAGTTTACAAAACCTTGATATACACCTTCTAGCTTTTTGCCCCATCCTGATTTTTTAACTGCCATTTTAATACAGTTTTGCATTCGCTCAGGGTCGTATTGAATACGTTCATCATCGGTTCCTTTAACTTTTTCAAGAAGGTCCATACGAAGTTGTATTTTGTCTACCTCCATCAATTCGGCTAACTCGTCAAAAAAGCTTTGCTCGGCGTATGCAAGAAAATTGGTATATGGTGCTCGCCATGCCCCAGTGGTTATATTACTGTCATAACTAGCCACATCAACTTGATAATTTTCTATGGCCCCGGCCGGGAAGAAATTAGGGATTAACCCGTACATATTATCATTAATGGCAGCCTCTTTAAGATGATACCCTGTGAGCTCACCATCTTTAATCGCAGCTTTGATTCTGTATTTTATGGCAGGCCTATATACACCAGTATTCATGTCATCTTCGCGTGAAGAAACCATCTTTACCGGTTTTCTGATGGCATTTGAAATTTCAGCTGCTTCATAAACAAAATCACCATAAAGTCTTCTGCCAAATCCACCCCCCATCCGTGTCATTTCTAAATGAATATCCTCTACATTTCTTCCGAGCATATCGGCAACGGTTTCTGCAGCTGCTGCAGGAGTTTGCACCGGACCGACCAGATTAATCTTGTCATCGGTTACATCTGCAAAGAAATTCATTGGTTCTAGACAGTTATGAGGTAGAAATGGCGATTCATAAGTGCGCTCCAAAACAGTATCGGCTTCTGCAAAAGCCTTTTTAACATTGCCATCTGAACGTAGGGTATTAAAGTTGTTTCCATCTAAAATACTCATGAGCTCTTGGTCGTGCTGTGCTGTGCTTTCTGGGTTATTATCTTCCCAAACTACTTTTAAAGCTTTTTTGGCCTGCATCGCTTGCCATGTGGTCTCTGCTATAACAACTACTTTATCACTGTCCGACAGTCTAACGGACCAGTTTTGGTTGTCACCATTTAAATGAACCCGGGCTTTTTCGCCAATGGTTATAATATCGATTACGCCAGGCATATTCTTAGTCTCTGTATCATCATAGGAAACCAACTTTTGACCAAAAGCCGGTGGTCTTGCCACACAGGCATAAACCATGCCCTCGGCTTTGTAGTCCAATCCAAATAAAGGCTTGCCTGTTGCTATTTTAGTAATATCCACATTGCCTGCATCCTTACCTATAATTTTGTAATCTTTAGGTTCTTTAAGTTTTACATTTTCTGGAACCTCTAGGGTAGCCGCTTCATTCACAACATCACCGTAGCCTAAAGTTTCTCCTGCCGCATTGCTAATAACGCCTTCACTTGCAGTGCATTCAGATGCATCAACACCCCAACGAGTAGCAGCGGCGTTAATCAACATCTGTTTTGCAGTTGCTCCGGTTTGCCGTAGGGCGTCCCAGCCAAAACGGATGGACTGGCTACCACCGGCAACCTGTCTGACATAATTTTTGGTATCAAGTACACCCTGGGCTACATGCACATTTTTCCAAGCGACATCAAGCTCCTCGGCAATAATCATGGGCATGGAAGTTTTTACGCCTTGCCCAATTTCAGGGTTAGGTGAAAATATAGTTACCGCTCCATTTGAAGCAATCTTGATAAAAGCGTTAAAATCATTGTAGTTTAACTGAGATAAATCTATTGGTGGGGCTACTTTTGGTTTACAGGATTGAAACAAATTAAACCCGATTAGCATTCCCCCACCTGCGAGGGTCGAAGTTCGCATAAATGCCCTTCTGCTAAAAGTTGTTTTTGAAGTTTTTGACATGATGTTTTTTTGAAAAGGTTAGTTAGGACATTTTTTCAGCGGCGATCGCAACCGCTTTTCGTATTCTCGTATATGATGCACATCTGCAAATGTTGCCATGCATAGCATTCTTGATTTCCTCTTCAGTAGGATTACTGTTGTTTTCTAAAAATGCAGAAGCGGTCATAATCTGACCAGCTTGACAATATCCACACTGCGGAACATCAACTTCTTTCCAAGCTTCCTGCACGGGATGGCCACCATCTTTTGATAAACCTTCTATAGTGGTAATAGCTTTTCCTTCTACCTGTTCTAGCTTGGTAGAGCAGCTACGTAGCGGATTACCATCAACATGAATGGTACAAGCGCCACACTGGCCTATTCCACAGCCATATTTGGTACCTACAAGATTAAGATGGTCTCTTAAGACCCATAAAACGGGGGTGTCAGAAGCCACATCTACCGTTTTTGATTCACCGTTAACTTTGAGTTGATACGTTGGCATAGGTATTGTTGTATTAAGTGATTATTGGTATGATGTTCAAGTTACCAAATTTTATAGGTAAGTTAAGTTTTTTAACAAATCAGCTTTTGATTTAACTTTTCATTAAAACTAATATGCAATTTTCAAATAATTTAAACTGCAAATGTTCGTTAAGCAGAAAGGAACCTTAAAATTTTGAAAATGAAAAGTTATTTCAGTTACGCTATTCTTGTTTTTAGCCTCTTATTATTTATTTCATGTGGAAACGCCGATGACGACGTCAATTTTGACTTAAATCAGGGCGAACTCGGAGAAGGCAAAGAACCTGATGATTGTCTTAATTTTGGGGAGAATGAGTTGCTGCTTTCTATTCAAGATCAATTTACCACTCTGCCAGGAAAGGTTTCTATTTTATTTAAGGTAAGCGATAATTTGGGCAATCCGGTTTCTGGTTTAACCGCAAATCAATTCACTATTTATGAGCAAGGCAGAAATGATGACTGTTTCAATACCATTTCTTCTTCTGAATCTTTTGCCCGCATATCACCAAACTCGCAAGTCTTCAACAACAACACCTTACTTGTTCTAGATTTAAGTAATTCAGTATTGCAGAGTAGTTTAGAAGAATTGAAGACAGCATCTACAAGTTTTGTGAACAATGTAATGCCATCCCCAGAATCCAGTTCCTTTAAAATGGCTATTTATTGGTTTGATGGTGAAGATGAATTGCACCTATTAAATGAATTGACATCGTCTACAACAGAGTTAACAGATGCCATTGCGGGCATTGATGAAAATATCAGCAATGACCCGTCTACAGATTTATATGGTGCTGTAATTAAATCTACAGCTATAGCGGAGGAACTTTTGCAGAACAGTACCCAAAATTCTTCTATCGGTGCGGCCTCGGTAGTTCTTTTTACCGACGGTACGGATCAAGCATCACGTTTCACGGAGCAGAGCGCTTTGAATGCAGTTGATAACGCCAATAGAAATATATCATTTTTTACAATCGGATTAGGTGCGGAAATTGATTCGGAAGTCCTTGATGCCATTGGAAAGACAGCTAGTGTAGTCGCAAGTAACGCGGCAGAACTAGAAACAACCTTCAACCAAATATCTGCCAGGGTTTCTGAACAGGCCAATAGTTTTTACCTGTTTGAATATTGTACCCCAAAACGAGATGGTAGTGGTGAAAACAACTTGGTTATTCAACTTACCAATGGCTCTTTGCAAGGGGCGGTACAGACCAAGTTCAATGCAAATGGGTTTACCGGTGGATGTGAATAAAGTCTAGTTGAGACAAACCAGTTTTAGTATCTTGCAGGCTCATTAAAATCACAATTGAATGGCTCGCAAAGGTACTATCAGCGTTATCATTTTTTTATTGCTTGTTTACTGCCAACATTTTATATCACGGCCCAAGAGCATCATGCACTTGAAGGAAGGTGGGATTTGGAAGTGGAGTTCGAAGGTAAAACCCAACCTTCATGGTTAGAAGTACGTCATTCAGGCCATGCGACCTATGTAGGTCAGTTTGTATTTGCTTTTGGTAGCGCAAGACCTATATCTGAGGTCATGATAGAAGACAATAACTTCAGCTTTTCAATACCTAGACAGTGGGAACCCAAAGGAGAAGATATGAAGTTTAAGGGGACAATAGAAAACGATGTATTACAAGGAACAATGATTTACACCGATGGTTCTACCGTGAAATGGACCGGAACAAGAGCTCCAGAACTTAGTCATTTAGTAAACCCTATCGAAACAACGCCTTATCAGCTCTTTAATAAAAATAATTTGAACGGATGGCATGTAGATAGATATACCAACCAGTGGTTGGTCGAAGATGGTATTTTGAGAAGCCCTATGTCTGGAGCAAACCTTATAAGTGATAAAAAGTTTAAGGACTTCAAATTAGTTGTAGAATTTCGAATTCCCGAAGGAAGTAATAGTGGAATTTTTTTAAGAGGTCGCTATGAAGTTCAGATAGCCGATAATTATGGTCTACCGGTCTCAGATATTTACTTTGGTGGGGTCTATGGTTTTTTAGAGCCAAATGAAAATGCTGCAAAACCAGCTGGAGAGTGGCAGAAATATGAAATTACGCTTATTGGTAGAAGAGTAACTATTATGGCCAATGGAAAAACAATCATCAATGATCAAAATATTCCTGGTATTACAGGTGGCGCATTGGATAGCAAAGAAGGTGAATCAGGGCCGGTTATGCTTCAAGGTGACCATGGCCCTGTGGAGTTCAAACAAATTACTATCAGCTCCATATCAGGTTCATCGTCTGAAAACTAAACTAATTCAATTTCTTTAATTTAATATTTTCCCAGCGCACTTTAATTCCGCCACCATCGTGAATTTGTAGGGCAATAGCACCTTTTCCATTACCTATCTTTTCATCCACCAGATTTACCATTTCTACTCCGTTTAAATAGGTGATAATTGTAGAGCCTTTGGCAACGATGCGCATAGTGTTCCACTCGTTCATTTTTAAAAATGCTTCTTTTTCGGCTTTAGGTTTTATGAGCCAACCTCGCCCGTATGATTCATAAATTCCACCAGTATGCTTTCCTTGAGGTGCTACCTCAGCTTGCCAACCTGTAACTTTGGTACCTTCAAAAGTAGACCTTATAAAGACACCGCTATTGCCATCAGCTTCTTGTTTGAAATCTAGGGTCAATTCAAAATCATCATATGTTTCCTTTGTTGATAGATAGCCATAAGCTTGGTCAGGTCCGCTTTCGCATATAAGATGACCGTCGGAGACATACCATTTTTCGGTACCATGTACAATCCAACCATCCAAGTTTTCTCCATTGAATAGCGAAAGCGTTTTTTCTTGCCCAAGTGAAAAATTAGATATAAAAATTATGCTGATAAATAACAGATTTTTCATGTAAATAGTTGATAGTGAATTTTTTCTAAAAATTGCTTAAAATAATTTTTTAATAGTAATCTTTTTCTTACATATTTAGTATCTTAGGGTTATAAACTTAAGCCTATGCCTGAAATTACTACAAATTCTTTTTTGCAAGTTGGCCCTAAAAAACGTAAGTAAAACATAGATAGATGGTTTGTGTTATCTATTATTTTTATGGCATTGGGCCTAATACTAGCTTTTTTAGCATTGCTTTTACCTAATAAATTTTAATTTCTATAAATCAAGGCGTTTCCAAACTTCTGTTTGTCACTGGCAATACTTAAATCCAAAAGAAAACCATTGATTATAGCATACTTTATTTTACTGTCTTTCTCTAAAAAGAATGTTGGCTCTTTTCCCGGAGAAAGGTTAAAATCAGGTAATTTAAAATTCTCCCCAACCAAATGAACTGGCTTTTTTACTGCGAAACCGTTTTTGGGTAAATGCGTCTTTACGAATGCTACCCCTGATTTATGAAGATTTTTTGTGTCTAGTTCCGTTCCATTTTTATCATCTGTGACTTTTGGAGCTACAATGGTATAGCCGGTAGCATCGAAAGTTTCATAACCATAATAGGTTGATAGATCACCTTGGTCTACAATTGTGCTTTTGTAATAAAAAGTATTGTGGTCTGCAAAATCTATTTCTTGCCTGTTAATACCTAAATCGAGAATGTATGGTTTGCCTGAAATCTTATATGTTACATTTTCAATTTTCAAATCAAATAGCTTTCTGTCATTCTTTGGTATTTTTTCATAATCCTCAATTGGAATATCTACATAACTTCCTTTGGCTATCGTGTACAGTGCCGACAGAATCGATACGTAATTTAATTTTCGTATTTCTTGCTTTTCAATATCATTTGTATATCCGCCAGATTCTATAAGAATTAAGCTTGTACCCCATTTAGCAATATTGTCACCAAAAGCCCTGGGCTCAAAATCATCATTATAACGCCCCACCTGACCCGGTGCATAATTTTGAATAATCTCATTCATGAAAACGATAACTTTCATGGCGTTGGCCCGTACATCATTTATATCTTTTTCATAATTGTAAGCGGTAGCCAAATAGGATATGGATGCCGGCTTTTCGGTACGCTCAGCATTGTAATAGGTACTTTGATCGTGTAAATTGAAGCCAAATGCAGCATCTAAACTATCACGAACTCTTTTCAATGCTCTGCTCTCTGGTGATTGCAAACGTAAGGCATCTCTATTAATATCTACTCCCAAAGCGTTTCGTCTTTGAAATACTTCAGCCCCATCAGGATTCAACATAGGCAGAAAATGCAGGGTAAGATTGTTGAGAATTTCCCTCTTCTCCTTTTTCAAATCCCCACTTTTGAAAAAATTCAAAAGATCAAAAATTGCTTGGGTTGCTGTAGGTTCATTACCATGCATTTGAGACCAAAGAAAAATATTAGTCGCGCCTGAGCCTAGCGATATTAGATTTAAATCACGCCCTTCTATTGATTCACCTACCTTTTGAATCTTGAACTTAGAGTTCGTTCTAAATTTATCGATTAGGGGTTGTAATTCGGCGTGCTTGATTCTTCGATCATTTAAGCTTGTTTCCTTATAGTTATCATAGGATTCGTAAACAGCTTCAGTAATATTCTGCCCCGTTAGTGTCGAAATGCTTAAAATTATAGCACTTAAAAGAAGAAGGTTTTTGTTCATTTCAGTTTTTTATTGGAATCGGAGTGAAATTAAAATTTTTAGTTGCTTGTCGTACTTTATACATAAAATCTTTTCCAGGATCAGTTTTCTTCGTTCGATAGCCCTCATCTGATTCTAACCAAAGAGGATGCCCTTCAAAATTTGTATACTCATAATGGCCAATTAGAAATTCGATATCATATTTTTTTGCCAAGTACCTAACCAATTTAATGTTGGCTTTTAGTTGCTCTTCCGTTAAGGGTGAATCTTCGGTGCCACCTACATTCTCTATACCTATTGAGCAATGGTTTAGGCCAATTACATGCCTACCCATATAAGTTTCGGGCATCATTCTATAAATACTACCATCTTTATCGACCAAAAAGTGGGTTGAAACATTTAGTCCGCTCACATTTTCAATATCTTGTCGCCAATTGGGTAAGGTGCTTTCATAAAATGCATCGTAAGAGCCTTCAAAAGTGGGTATAGCAGTCCAGTGCAATACAATCATACTTGGGTTTATTTCAATTGTATTTCTTTCTAGACCGTACCGGTTCTTTAAATAGTCTTTTGTCAGGGCTATTCGTTCCGCATCAAATTGAATAGGTTTATCAATAATTTTATGATTGACTCCGCAACTGTAAAGGATTAGGATGATACCCAAAAGAGCTACTTTTCTCATTGCTTGTTGATTTGAACTAGTGAATCTTTTGGAAGCGCATAACAAATAAAGCGTTTTTGCCTTCCCCATTCACGGGCCTTTTTAACATCTTTTCCCATATAAATATCGATCCTATTACGCCATCTACGGTTCATTTTATCCTTTACATAAAAAGTATCCGGTAGTGATTCAATAATCATCATCGAGTTATGCTTTATACCCAAAGCTAGTAAATCTCGAGAAACCGCTACCACTTTCATTCCTGGTTTTAGCGTATCTCCCCATGCCGCAATATTGGGGTCTCCTTGTGTTTGCCAAGAAACCGAATTATAAGCTGAAACAGTAACTTCTTTGCCGTACCAATCGAATTTTTCTTGTTTGATTTCTTCTTTGGCCCCACAAGAGAGCAAGCAACAGCATAATCCGATATAAATAGTATTTTTTGTCAATTCATTTCTTTTATGAAAAGTACTCTAGGCTACATAAAATCTTTAAGAGCGCTGAAGTAAGTTGTAAACTCTGGTCTACTTCTGTAATTTTGTAAAGCTATGAAGAAAGAAAAAAAGCCCGATTACGTTGTATTTGACGAAGAAACGCAATCATATAATAGCAAGCTACTACCCTATTCAAGTAACCTTGCTGCTCCAAAAATTACACCGCCAGACGTAACTTCTTGGAAAAACACGAACATCGTAAGTGCAAATAATCAGTTTAAAGCTAAATACGAGGCCATTCAGGACGAGTATGAGCGTATGATGCAAGAATTTGAGTATAATGCCCTCGTCTACAATGCCAAATTTAATTTTGAGCCTATTGTTGGTAAGATATATCATCTGTATCGGTCTAGAGACGAAAGCACTTTTTTATCCCTTATTTTGCCCAATGAATGTAATTTTGAACATTTAGGAACCTTTAAGTTGGGACCTGATAAAACTTGGGAGAAATTATAGGCCAGGCAAGGGCACGTAGCTAGAATCGGTTTTCATCATCGGAAAGGTTTTGTTCTGCCATTCTTTTTTTGCATTTTCTATCCTTTCTTTTGATGAAGAAACAAAATTCCAGTAAATATGGCGCTCTTCCTCAAAGGGTTCGCCACCAAATAATAGTATATGTGAATTGGGTTGAAGTTCTATTTTGCACACATCTTCTACTTTGCTCACCAAAATATTGCCTTTTGTAACTAGTTCATCGCAGGCTTTGATTCTTCCTTCAACAATACATATGCCGATTTCACCTTTTAACTGGCCAGCTATATCTAAAGCATAAAAACCTCTATTCTTTATTTCTACCATAAATAATGGGGAAAAGACCGGTACGGGAGATTTTCTGCCGTAACCTTCGCCAGCAACAAGGGTGAAAGAAGTACCGGCTTCTTCCCATTGGGGCAGATCCTTATTGGGAATATGGTGAAAGCTTGGGGCAATCTCTTCTTGTGATTTAGGCATGGCCACCCAAATCTGATATCCATGAGCGGTAAACTCCTTCCCATTTCTTAATTCTTGTGGGGTCCGTTCGGTGTGGGAAACCCCACTGCCAGCTGTCATCCAATTAACAGATCCTGGTTTTATAAGTTGTTTTGTTCCTAAACTATCTTCATGCATTAACTCCCCTTCGAGCATAAATGTTAGGGTAGATAAGCCAATATGTGGATGTTGATCTACATCCATATATTGATCAGGGCCAAGTTTTGTCGGGCCCATATGGTCTATAAAAATAAAAGGACCAATCATTCTTTTCTTGCGGAAAGGAATTAATCTACCGACAAGAAAATCACCGATATCCCTACTTCTTTCTGCTATTATTAGCCCAATATTTGACATGCAATATGATTTCTTATTTTCGTGATAGGAAGTTACAATTTTCTATTTTGATGTTATGAAAATATTCAAGAGGGTTTTACTGCTACTAATTCTCGTTGTCGGTATTGTTTTTTATATCAACTATCCAAAACTGAATATGATTTCGGGCTATGCCGCCAAATACTTGGCCTCAAGTGTTTTGGTTGGTAATCGTGAACCTGAGTCCGTCGTTGCAAACGATTTAGATATGCCGCTGGTAAGATTGGCCACTACAGCATATAACATTGAGGAAGCTTCTGCATCGGCCAGTGTCTATGGATTAATGGGAAGAAAAGCTATCGATAGGCAAGGTTTAGGAACCGTTTTGGTAAATCGTCATTATCCAGAAGGCGAAATATATATACAACCACAGCGTGATACTACATTCATCACAAAACCATACCCTTATGGGCATCTAAAACCTAAAGACACTGTTTTTTCCGAGGTTGATTATGAACAACTGCAAAAAGCGGTGGCCTTAGCATTTGATGACAATGAAGTGCAAAAGACACGCACACTTTTGGTGTTATACAAAGGCCATTTGCTTACAGAAAAGTATGTAGATGGTTTTACAAAAGATACGCCAGTACTCGGTTGGTCAATGACCAAGAGTATATTGGCAACATGTTTTGGTATTCTTGAAAAACAAGGAAAATTGGAAATGAATTGGCCAGCTCCAATTCCGGAGTGGAAGAATGATGAACGAAAAAAGATTACTTTAAACCATCTATTGCGCATGCAAAGTGGATTAGAATGGAATGAAGATTACACTACTATTTCAGATGCCACAAGCATGCTTTTTTTAGAGTCTGATATGACGAAAAGCCAGCGAAATAAAAATGCTATTGCCAAACCTACTGAAGTTTGGAATTACTCTTCGGGCACGACGAATCTCTTATCTGGAATTTTAAGGCAACAGTTTAGAACCCAATCAGAATATCTAGATTTTCCGTATGAAGCTTTTATTGATAAAATTGGAGCGTACACAATGCTATTGGAAGCCGATTTGGGAGGCAACTATGTAGGTTCTTCCTATGGATGGGCCAGCACAAGGGACTGGGCCAAAGTAGGACAGCTATATTTGAATAAAGGACGCTGGAACGGAGAAGAACTTTTCAATGATGACTGGGTAAATTACATTACTACCCCTACACAATTTTCTGAAGGAAGATACGGCGCCCATTTTTGGCTCAATAGCGGCGGTATCTATCCTGATTTACCCAAAACACTCTATTCGATGAATGGTTTTCAAGGGCAGTATGTCTTTATTATTCCTTCAAAAGACCTTGTTGTTGTACGTACCGGTTTGGCAGAGAATCCGATTTTCGACGTAAATCGCTTTTTATCAGCGCTTTTAAAAGCAACTCCGTAGTTGTTTATCTATTAAATAGCGGATTTAACTTAGCATACCACAAAAGGTAGCTACTTCACAACAATAATTTCACACAAACACAGACCTTAGCTACATTTACACCGTAATAATCGAGTAAATAATTTTTTCATTTTCATATAGTGTTCTCGTAAAAGGGCCTTTGTCGAATAGACGGGGCTCTTTTTAATTTCAGACCATTTGGCTAGCATACTTTAAATCGTATACATCCCAACCGTCTTTTTAGTTCAAAAAGTTAAAAAAGAACATAGACCACAAAAGGTAACCACTTCACAACAATAATTTCGCACAAACACACGCCTTGGCTACATTTACACCGTAATAATCAAGTAAATAATTTTTTCATTTTCATATAGTGTTCTCGTAAAAGAGCCTTTGTCGATAAGATAAAGGCTCTTTTTAATTTAGGTATACCTTCGATTTAAAAGGATATCCCTTTCTTTTATAATGATGTGACTTTAGATCTAATCTCGTTTCTAAACTTAAAATACTGTAGATGAAATGAAAAAACTGGTCTATTTAGGTTTTCTATTATTTTTTGGGTTGGGCATCCTAAACGCCCAAGATTCTACGGACACATCTGCTGACGACAAGGCCCAAATGAAAAAAATTGCACGCGCAATAAAAGAGGCTCAGAAAGAAGAGAAAGTCGCTAAAAAAGCGGAAAAGGAATTTAAAAAACGGGAAGCCTTAAGAAAAGACATCAATAAAACGGAAAGTCGGATTAAATCGGAAACTTCAAAGCTTGATAAACTAAATGCTAGATTGGAGAAAAGAAATACTCAAATGACTCTTGTTGAAAAAGAAAAAACAGAACTAAAAATTGCCAAAACAAAGGAACAACTGGAAAAACTTGAAGCTAAGCTCTTAAAGCTGAAAAAGAAGCTTTAACATTAATCTATGGGATCCATTTATCTTCCCCAAAATTTGGCTTACGCTTTTCTAAAAAGGCATTACGGCCCTCTTTAGCTTCATCGGTCATATATGCTAGTCGAGTTGCCTCACCAGCAAAAACCTGCTGCCCTACCATTCCATCATCGGTTAAATTCATTGCGAATTTTAGCATTTTTATTGATGTGGGTGATTTTGCCAAAACTTCTTGCGCCCATTCATAGGCAGTAGCCTCTAATTCGGCATGCGGTATAACGGCATTGACCATGCCCATTTCAAAAGCCTCTTGGGCCGAGTAATTGCGCCCTAGAAAGAAAATCTCCCGAGCTTTCTTTTGCCCAACCATTTTAGCGAGATATGCTGAACCATATCCTCCATCAAAACTAGTAACATCGGCATCGGTCTGCTTAAAAATAGCATGTTCTTTACTTGCAAGGGTCATATCACAAACTACATGTAAACTATGCCCGCCACCTACGGCCCAACCGGGAACAACAGCAATAACTACTTTTGGCATAAAACGGATCATACGCTGTACTTCTAAAATATTCAAACGATGCTGCCCATCTTGCCCTACATAACCTTGGTGTCCCCTAGCCTTTTGGTCACCACCACTACAAAAAGACCAAATTCCATCCTTAGTAGATGGCCCTTCACCAGAAAGTAGTACTACTCCGATAGAAGTATCTTCTTGGGCATCATAAAAGGCTTTTATTAGTTCACTAGTGGTATTGGGTCTAAAAGCATTTCGAACATCAGGGCGGTTAAAAGCGATACGAGCCACACCATTACTTTTTTTATAGGTGATATCGTCAAACTCGATAGCAGTTTTCCAGTTGGCAGTTTTCATTAGGCACTTATTTTTTGTGGATTACAAAATAACGGAAAATCCTTCTCAAAGTTGGCAGCAAGCTAAGAATAACATTAAGATATCGGAGTTTTACGATTTAATTCACGAAATTAGTAGTTAACTAGGTTAATCATTTTTCAAAGAACAAAACATATGGAGAGCAGAAGAGACTACTTAAAGAAAATTGGACTTGGGGCGTTGGCATTAAATCTGCCCCCAATATATGCTTCTGAAAATGAAAGAATAATAGACATAAGGTTAGACACCGATAAGATATATTTAAATGCCAATGAAAATCCATATGGTCCGTCACCATTGTCTAAAAAGGCTATGATGGAAAGTATTTCAAACAGTAACCGTTACGGTTGGTCACAAAAACCAAAGCTTATCGAAGCTATTGCAGCATACAATAAGGTGGCTAAAGAAACTATTATACTAGGATCTGGCTCTACCGAGATATTAAACTTAGTGCTTCATTATGCTGCACAACAAAAAGGGAATATTGTTACAGCGGATAATACCTTTAATTTTTGGATGTCTCCTGCAAAGAATCTGGGATTGGAAAAAATCAGCGTTCCACTTACTGCCGATAAAAAGAATGATTTAGGTGCATTAAAAAAAGCGGTCACGTCAGAAACTCGATTAGTTTATGTATGTAACCCTAATAACCCAACTGGTACAATAACCGACAGTAATGAGTTGCTGAATTTTGTACGAGAGGTATCAAAAAATAGACTTGTATTATTGGACGAAGCCTACATAGACCTTACCGATCAGAAATCTTTAAGCACCTTGGCCAGTGAGAACGAAAACCTTATTATAGCAAAAACCTTTTCTAAACTTTTTGGATTGGCCGGAGCACGAATCGGTTATGCGGTAGCACATCCAAAAACTATTAAGAAGTTAAGCGGACTGCAGTCTTGGAGCAATGGTGATGTAAGTGTGGTGTCTACTGCGGGGGCTTTGGCAGCTTTAGAAGACGTTAATTTTATCAAAGATACTTTTGAATTGAATGCTAGCGCACGATCCTATTCTATAGCACAGTTCGAAAAATTGAACATTAAATGCATCCCCTCACATACCAATTTTATCTATTTTTCTTTAGAAAATTATAAGGGGCAATTCTTTGAAAGGCTTAAGGCAAATAACATTGTAGGTACTCGAATTTATGAAAAAGAAGGGAAATGGTCTAGAATCACTGTAGGAAGACTTGAGGATATGAAAACTTTGGTAAGAGCTTTAAGTTAAGGACTATTACTATCTGGACTATCATCTCAATTCTAATGAAATTTTTATAACTCAGCGGAATATAGGTTTATGCAACTATCATTCAATAAAATAGGGTTCGTGCTTTTTACCTTTTGTCTAATAGCTACAAATTTTTCGTGTACTACTAAATCTTTAGATGAAGTAAAACCAATTCATTTAGATGATATCCATTTTATTGTCACCGATGAGGAAGCGGCGGTTACGTTCTTCCAAAAACATTTTGGTGCTAGAGAGATGGCTCATCCTGGCGAAAGGTTTGATTTGGCACGTTTTCTATCCCTAAAATGGCAAGACCCCACAATCACCATAACTTCTATCGGCCCTTATAAAGACTTGCCAGTTGAACGCAATCAACGTTGGCTTAACGCAGAGGTCATTTCACCAAAAGCAGAAAAATCAAAACCTGTTTATGGTGCAAAATGGTTGGCACTAGCAGTACCATCGATAAAAGCTGCGCTTAAAGAACTTCAAGAAGAAGGAGCTGTAATTTCAGAGTATAAACTATCATTGCCCTTGGAACCTGATACCCCAGCTTTCAGTATTTATGGCCCCGATGGCTTTGAAATTGTTATAGTAGAGCGTACAGAGAAAGAGTTTGGAGCTGCAAAATATAGTATTGATCATATTCAATTTCTTGTGGAAGACGTTGAAGAGACGAAAACTTTCTTTGAAAAAATATATAGTGCACAATCTGCAATACAAGAAAACGGCACAATCAGTTTAAAAGTTGCCGATGCAAATCTTATACTATCGGCACCTAAAGTATTTGATATCAATCCAAAAGATGTTTCTTTCAGAAAAAAGGAAGGGACCATTCGGATTGGCCTAGATCACCTTGGTTTTCTTTACGGTGATGTTAATAAGGCTGTTGATCAGGCAGCTTTACAAGGATATTCACCGATTTTTTCGCCACAACGCTATATCTACAAGAATAAACCAACAGTCTACACCTTCACGGCATTTTCAGCTCCAAATAATATAAACATAGAAATGGTTCAGGTTGATGGTCGTGTTGGACCACATTCCTATTATATGGATTAAGTCAAGGTGAGTCAGCTTTTATCCTCATCATAAATTAGTAATCTCTTAGCTAGACCATTTGCTTTTTTAAAGGGGATAAAGTCTTTATCGGCTAAGGACCAATATTGCATGGCTATATCTAAATATTCACGTGCTTTTTTCTTGTTTTCATTCTCAAGAATAACCGCCATTCTGTAATAGTAAAATGGTTCATCTGTTTTCTGCTCAATTGCCTTTTCGATGATATCTTTAGCAGTTTTAATATTCCCATTTTTAAAGTAAATATCAGCTAAAAAATAACCGGCGTCTGCTAATAATTTTTTTATCCGACCCTTATCTTCTTCTAAAATTGTGAGACATTTATCATAATTGCCTAATCGATACGAATTAACCAGCTCAAAGTATTCCTCAAAACCATCACCAAAAGTCTTGTAATACTCGCCGCAAGCAAGAAACTCTTCATCCTTTATTTCCATATCATATCCTCTAAATAAAGAACCTGCCTGAATATTACATTTATAGGCAATTTTAGATTCTGGAGAATACTTACTTACTTCCGTAAGGAGTTCGTCAACTTTTTCTGGTTGATTTATAGATTGATAAAGGTCGCATTTTACCGATAAGGTTCTGGTCAACATCACATTTAATGGCGTACGTTTTATACCGAGCTGTTCATAATCTGCATATACTTTTAGAGATTTATCTACTTGCCCGCGCATTCTCAAAAAGTAACCTTTAATCCACAAAAAATTAAGACTATCGGAAAGTGTGGTAGATTCTTTTATTCCCTTATCTATTCTGTCATTAGCACTTTCAATATCTTGGTTTTTAAAATCTAAATAGGCCAACCTAGTCTGTACAGTAGTATTCAGGGGGTCTATAGTTTCTTCTTCTAAAAGTATTTCTTTTGCCTGCGCTATTCTACCTTGCTTTTCATAAATATTGGCATACTTCATTCTATCTTGTTCCCTATCAGGAAACTCTTTGCTAAACCTATTTAAGGTTTCTTCTGCCTCTATATAATCTTCATTCTCTACCTGTAAATTGTATAGCGTTAACAAGCCTTTTTCAACATTTCCATTGGCTATAGCTTCCTTTATTAAGACCATTGTACTGTCTAGGCCATAATTGGTTTTATAAAGAGGTAACAAACGCTGATATGGGCTAAATTCATACGGAAACATTTTTCTACGCATTTCTTGTAGTTTAATGTAGGCATCCATATTGTTACTAATACCATAGAGCATTTCTTTAAGAAAAAACTGTAGCCTTTCGGGTAATGACGCCCCGTATTTAATTGCCTTTTTTGCAGATAATATGGCCTCATTTCTTTTGCCCATTCCGTAAAGTGGATCTGCAACATAATAATGACAAACAGCGCATGTAGGATCTAATTCGACTGCTCTTTTTGCTAAGCTTATGACCTCTTCTAAACCCGTTGGGTTTTTATAAAAAGTAATGCGCGATTGCGTAAAATACTCAAGTGCCTCTATATTTTCAGAAATTAAAGTCGAACTGGGCAAATCAATTTGACTTTCACCAGTTTTTAAAGGATTTGGGATTTTATCATAAATCTGTTGCTTTATTTCATCTATGGCTACATATGGATCAGCATTTTGCACGTTTATTTTAACTACGATTTTACCGTTTTTTGAACTATATAAATCTCCTGTAAAAACAAATTGTCCATCTTTTTTGGTAAAGGATATTCTAGAAAAATAATCATTTCGTGATTTTTGCGCTATTTCGCGTTGCATGCCAACATTGGGTACTGTAAAAGCAGGAAGGCCTAATTGATCATAATATGGATGCAACCCATATTGCGAATAGGTATAAAACTCTGGTCGCTGATCCAGCGTTGTGGACAATAAATAAGACAAAGCCACCCCCAACCAATCTTGTTCTTCATTTGTAGTAAGATTTTCAAATTGAAAGCAGGCAATGGTTTTAACCTTTTTTAGTGATGGTACGAATGCTTTAATTTCCTTTCCCTCTTCATTCGTTAATTTTACAACCTCCGTTTGTTGCGTAGTATCACCATTGAATAATAGACCCGCTAGTACGAATGCTATAATTACATTACCTATAATCAAGTATTTTGGCCATTTTATGGTTCCAGAATCTGTTTTCGGGTTTAATTGGTCACTAAAATATATTAGCACAGTTATCGCCGGAACTAATGTAAACCACACCAATAAATATTTATCAACCAAATATTGGCTTAAGTCATAGCGGGTAGTTAAAAATTCTACAAATTGAAGAAGACCAAAACCTACGGCAAAATAGGTTCCTAGATATTGTGGGACCTTTTTATCCCACAACTGCTGTATCCATGTCTTATTTGTTTCTGAACTCATATACTAGCTTATAGGTGCTAAGATATATAAAGTATGTAATTTGAAATGGTACTTTATTGTAATTAAATTTTAACACCAAAGTATTCTAAACAAAGTTTAGTAGGTTTAGTCCCTACTCATAAATTATGGGCTTTAGACATTCCTTAAAAATAGAAAAAGGCCTCTTAAATGGAGGCCTTTTTACTAAAAACGGTACGCTAGTTATTGGGCCAATTGCCCCAATTGCTGCAATGCCCTGCTTTGTCGGTTTTCTCTACCACTCTATTCACTCCAGAATATCCAGCATTCATAAGTGCACGCGGAGAAAAATGTACTTTACCATTACTTTCTGTAATTGAAACCTTACCAAAATGAGCTTGGCTTAGTGCATGACCTGTTTCGTGCAATGCTACAGTTTCAAAATCTACGCCACCACCAGTAGCAACCGTATCTTGCCAGTTAAAAGCATCATTGTAATAAATTTCTTTAATAGCTACATCACCTACCCCATCTTCATTAATATCTTCGATATAAGTAAGTGTAAAAGTAACCCCCAATATAAAAGAACCACCACCTGGTGCAACCAAATCAAAAAAGTCGCTTGGCAAAATTCCCGCTTGTACGATTATTCCTGGAAAAAAACCATTACTACCACCAAAGCCAAAAAACACATTCGAAATAAAACCAATATCGGTTGGAGATACTCCAAAGTTAGGAAGTTCAAGTCCATCGGAGCAAGTAACTTCATTCCATGTGTTCATTACATTCTCGATGGCCCCAAAAGTATTTAGTCCAGATGCTGTTGTTAATTGTGTGCCATCTATGATATAGGGCACAGTTTCCCCACCTGCATTTCTTGGGTCATTAGGGACGAAATCAGAGCCCAGCTGTTTATTTCCTGTATCGCTAAAAAAGACGGTTCTACCTGCAGCATCAGCGCTATAGTATTCCATTTTTTCTAATTGAACCCCATAAGGTATTAACAGTGCATTAAGTGCATCTGCTCTTGACTGTAGTTCAGAGAACTCATTTTGCTCAGTATTGTTAGCCTTAGCGAATTGCAGGTTAGAAGTTTTTAAATCTAATTTAGCAATTGGAGTTGCAGGAGGTAGTTGAGCAATATCAACCGCCACCATATTTTTCATGGATAGATTTACAGTTTGTAATTCAAGATTCTGTGTTTCTTCCTCAACCTCACAGCTGAAAAGAAGAACCCCTGCAAAAGCGCAAGCGAATAAGGTTTTTTTCATTTTAAAAGAGTTTAATTGATTATTTCGGTCTTAAATTATGATATATTTTTTTAATAAAGGATATTTTGGCAACGAAATTACATAAGGCATCTTGAGCCAAAATTCATAGGGTCTTTCTATTCTTTTCTTCTATCCATTTACTCATATACTTGGTACTTGCCATTGTTTGATGCATTAAAAGAGCGCCAAAGAAATTTTTAGAGCGGTGGGCTTCTAGTTGTTGGCTGACCAAATCAATTTCATGAAACAAAATAGGTATGAGTTGCTCTTCGGAAAAATGATTTTTTATGGTATTGAATCCTGATTTTTGAACCAACAACCAAGCTTCCTTATTGCAGTAGGTTTCAATTGCTTTTTGAGCAAAATCAGTAGGCTTATCATAGTAGTCAGTGTAGTTTGGGATTCCCTCTGCTCCTATTGCGGTTGTTATGGTAGGGGTTCCATTTCGCATACCATCGATTACTTTTCCTTTTAGTCCGGCGCCAAAACGTAGAGGGGCCAAATTGACTTTGGCTTGCTGCATTGTTTCATCCAAATCTTCGGCCCATCCATGGACATTAAATCCTTCAGAAGGCTTATTCATTTCAGTGACCTGTTGTGGTAAGTAAGCACCATAGATATTAAGATTGCTTTGTGGTAATTCTTGTCTAATCAATGGCCAAATAGAAGTTTTAAGGTATTTAATGGCATCTAAATTCGGAGCATGTTTTCCATTACCAATAAACAAGAAATCTTTTCGCTCCTCAAAGCTTGGCAATTCTTGTTTTTTTTCATTTGCCGCTGCTTCCACCATAAAGGGTAGTGTAAATAGCAAATCCTCAGGAATATGAAATACGGTTTTAAGCAACTCGGTTTCTGTGGGTGAAATCAAAAGCGTTAAATCAGAACGATAGATACTGGCAATTTCTCGTTTAGCCATATCATTCTCCATCCACTTTTCTGTAGTGAACTCCTCCCCTTTTTTATGACAGACTTCCCTTGTGTTTCTTAGTGAATGCAGGTCTTCCGTATTTAAAATACGAAGGGCATTAGGTACGGATTCTACCACCCGCCAGCCAAACTGCTCTTCTACCATAAAACGGTCAAATACTACTATATTAAGCTTAAGTTTTTTGATGAATTCATCAAAAGAGCTATCATTTAGTTTAATTGTGGTTCTTGTAATATCTAATTTAGAAAGATCCTCAGAATAATTTGTTTCCTGCGCTGTACAAGCAAAAATAATATCAAATCCCTTCTTTTTAAAGCTAGTTAGTAGTTGTAGCATGCGATGGCCAGCCGCGGTTGTTTTTGGCTCTGGCCAGACAAAACCGATAAAGAGAGCTGTTTTCATGTGTTAAGTTCAAAAAACAAATTCAAGCTCAAATACAAGTGACAAAAAAGTACCACACTTATAAGCGTGTAGTTCTCTTTACATTAATGCTGCAAACTTTTTTGAGATATTAGAGCGTAACTTTCGCTCATAATCTTCTTCGAGCCATTCTTTATAGTTCTTGGTGTTGTTCATAATACAATAGGAATATTGACGTACTCTAAATTGAATTTCTTCCTTTAAAGATTTTGCCAAAATACGAGCGTCAAAAACATCTTCGCTATTCTCAAAACATATTTGTGCGTGCTGTTCTATACTCTTCTCAAGCACCAACTTAGACTTTCCGCCTTGGGCGAAAACTTTTTTATATTCCTCTTTAATATTGAAATGGATATTTTTTGATTTGCTGAACTTGGCTTTAAGCTCTTCGGGCATTTCATAGATAAATTCACGTTCAATCTCCTCGTCGTTCTTAATATTTTCTAGATAGAAGTCTGGAAAATGAAATATCTCTTGCCAATCTAGGGGTTCATCCCAAGGACCAAAACGGGCAATATTATTGCCCATGTCAATAACATTGAACTTCTTCTTGTTCGCTAAAACTCGAGATCCCCTACCAATCATCTGAAAGTATAAGGTCAAAGACCGTGTTGCTCGATTAAGGATAATCGATTCTACCGTAGGTTCATCAAAACCGGTAGTCAGTATACTAACCGAACTTAGAATAGCGTCAGGGGTGTTAGAAAACCACTCAAGAATTTCTTTTCGTTCAGCTGCGCTGTTTCTATTATCTAAGTGTCGAACGTTATAACCAGCTTTTTTGAAGGTTTCATAAACATAATGAGAAGTGTTGATGCCATTGTTGAAAATCAAGGTCTTGGTACCTTTCGCTACTTCTTCATAGGCGGTAACCAACTTACCCAACATGCTTTGATTACCATAAAACTCGTCTGAAGATTTTACGGTATAATCACCATGTATACCAAGTTTAAGGCTCTTTAGGCTAACATCATAGTTATATAGTTCGGCTTTGGATAAAAATCCTTTTTCAATCAAAGACTTTATAGATTTACCCACTATCAATTTTTTATAGTGGTCCTTCATCGGTAATTTGATGTTTGAACTTAAAGGGGTAGCCGTAACGCCAAGTATGGTTGCCTCATCAAAATACTTAAATAGTTTTCGGAAAGAATTATAGTGTGCTTCATCAATAATAACAAGGCCAATATCCTTGATTTTTATTTTTTCTTCCTGTAGCCTATTATTAAGGGTTTCTACCATTGCAACAAAACAGGTAAACTCATCTTGGTCGTCAAACTCTTTTACCTCACTGTTGATGATCTTGTTTTTAACCCCGAAGCCATGTAGCATTTTAGAGGTTTGTCTGCTAAGTTCTATACGGTGCGTTAATACAACGACCTTTTTTTTGGTCTGCTCAATATAACGTCTCGTAATTTCAGAAAAAACCACGGTTTTACCACCACCTGTTGGTAGTTGATATAATAAATTGCTGCCTTTCGGCATACCATGCAATTCTTTAAAGATTCTTTTTAAATCTTCTAATTGGTAATCGTAGAGGTCTTTTCTTGCAACTTCTTTTTCTACTTCCAAAAGGCTATGTCTCTTGATTAGTTAATAACAAACCTTACAAAATTATGAGATTTTAATCCTACTTCTAGGCTCTTTTGCAGGAAATATTCCAAATACTATTAACAATTATATTCCCCTTAAAAAAACATCCTGTTTTTTGGCGATGCTCATAAATTTTTGATAATAAAGCCCTAGGTCATTAGGAAAAATGATTCTAAAAATGTATAATGAGGATTAATACTTAAAAAACCTAAAAAACGCATGAGGCAACTTAAAATCATTAAACAGGTTACCAATAGAGAATCCAAATCCTTAGATAAGTACCTACAAGACATTAGTAAAATTGATTTAATAACTGCCCAAGAAGAAGTAGAATTAGCACAAAGAATACGCACTGGCGATCAAGTTGCCCTCGAAAAGTTAACCAATGCGAATTTACGATTTGTTGTTTCTGTAGCAAAGCAATACCAAAACCAAGGTTTAAAATTGCCTGATTTAATCAATGAAGGAAACGTTGGTTTGGTTAAAGCGGCAAAACGATTTGATGAGACCCGCGGATTCAAATTTATATCTTATGCCGTTTGGTGGATACGCCAATCCATACTTCAAGCTTTGGCCGAACAATCAAGAGTTGTTCGTTTGCCATTGAATAAAATTGGTTCAATAAATAAAATCAAGAAGACATTTTCATATTTAGAGCAGGCCCATGAGCGACCACCTTCTGCGGAAGAAATCGCAAAAGAACTCGACATGACCGTTACCGAGGTCAAGCAGTCACTTAAAAATTCTGGGCGTCACGTTTCTATGGACGCTCCTTTAAAAGAAGGTGAAACTTCAAATCTCTATGACGTCATGCGTGCAGGAGAGTCTCCAAAACCGGACAGGGAATTGATGCATCAGTCTTTGAACACGGAAATTAATAGAGCTTTAGATACGCTTTCACCGCGTGAGGCAGATGTGGTTCGTTTATACTATGGAATAGGGCAACAACCTTCTATGACCCTAGAAGAAATTGGTAGTACGTTTGATTTAACAAGGGAACGTGTTAGGCAGATACGGGAAAAGGCAATTCGAAAATTGCGGCATAACTCGAAAAGCAAAATCCTAAAAACATATTTAGGGTAATAAAAAAGCCGTCAAGATAACTATCTTGACGGCTTTTTTATTGTAACACTAAGCGCTAAGAACAATTCATTTGGGAAATATTGTAATCTGTTAGAATTTCATTTAACTTGTTAATGAAATTCATGTAGGCTGTATTTTCGTTATTTTGGTTTTCCATAGTTTAGGTTTTTGTGGGGCAAAAAAGGCTACAGGTAATCCAATTCAGCTAATTCGTTCAAACTTAAAATTTCGTTTAGTTCTTGTAAAAATGCAAGGTATTCCTCACCGTAGGTATCGTATAACATTTTAGATTAGGTTTTAAATTTGGGTCATTTTATTAACACTGTAAACTTATCTCAAAGTTCATAAGGTGACAATAAAATGTGGTGAACTATCGTGAAAATGTTGTGAATTGATCGATTTACTAAAAACTTGTTAAAACAATGGTTTTTGTGTAGTCTGTATCTTACAGAAAAATAATTTTCTAAGGTTTGTCATTTCTATATCAAGAAATAAGATGCTAAAATCATCACATATATAGGTCCTTATACACTAAGGCATTTATGGATGATATGAAATCGCAATAAGGAGCATTTATCAACGTTTATCCTATACTATAGTTGCTTTTAACGTATTATTTTCTACCATGAAAACGCTCATTATAAATTCAATAAAAATATTACTATTATTCATCTTGTTGATTTCAGGCCCAATTCTTAGGGCCAACGATTCGAATACTATAATTGAGCAATCCGAAGAAAAGGGATTGCTTAAAGTGCAGAGCCACAGTTTTAATACAAAGAAAAAGAGTGCATTTTCATTAAATGGATTAACGGAACAAGTAGAAAGAGGTTTGACTATTGTTCATTTTCAAACAAATGAAAAACTGGAGTACCGTACTTATGATACACATGGTAGTGAAGACGAAGCCTTGGCAATGACTGAAATTTTAAAAGAATTGTTTACCAATAAAGCCTCTTTTCTAATGCTAGCACATGATTCTGCAGCAAAGGGTTTAGCGGGAAATACTTCAGAACTAAATAAACTTGGGCTCTCGAAATTAAGCATGATAAAAAGTAGACAAGCGTATATTATGCACAATCTTAACGGAAAAATTGTTGAAGAAATAAATGATAGCTCCATTGACTTAAGAATCCAATTGTCAAATACGATAAAGGATAGCAAAATCTACTTTCCTAGAGAGTTATATATCTTTGAGCCTAAGATTGACAGATACATTGCGCATGCCGGTGGTGAAGTGAACGGTATTAAATCTACAAACACTAAAGACGCCCTTGATGAGAGTTATGCCAAAGGCTTTCGCCTTTTTGAACTTGATATTATTGAAACTTCAGATGGTAAACTTGTAGCGGCCCATGATTGGGGCATGTGGTCTAGATTTACCGATTTTACCGGGGAACTACCTCCAACACATGAAGAGTTCATGAAACATAAGATCTATGGAGATTACACTACCCTGGATTTAAAAGGGATCAATGATTGGTTTTCGGCGCACCCGGATGCTACATTGGTAACAGATAAGCTGAATGATCCTATAGCTTTTGCAGAATCTTTTGTAGATAAGGACAGGCTAATCATGGAATTATTTAGCGTGATGGCCACAGAAGAGGCCGCAAGCCATGGACTGAATGCCATGATTTCACAAATACCTTTTATGAGTATTAAAGGAGATAAACTAGATTTTCTAAAGATCAATAATGTCAAGTACATTGCCCTGTCTAGAAGAATGATAAAGAGAGAGAAGAAATTACTATTACAGCTGCGTGATGCAGGTATAAAAGTATATGTCTACCATGTAAATTTTGACGCTGGCAAAGATGAAAAGTATGTATATGATAACGAGATAGGTCTCGTTTATGGAATGTACGCCGATAAATGGGCATTCAGCAAAGAATAACAATTGAAATTTATCTCAGTTAGACTTTTAAATCTTTATATTATAGGTAAGTCCTGCGGTAATGCCCCAAAAGAAACTACCAGAATCAAATGCAAGTTCTTGCCTTCGTACCTCAAGTCTAGTTCTGTATATATTTTGATTGTTCTTACTGGTAAATTGATACTCAAGCCCTAATCTTTGTGATTCAATAAATAACAGGGTTTCAGCAAGTAATACATCACCTGCAATAGTTTGTCTTAGTTCTGGTGAATACCCCACTCCAAAACTAAATCCATAATAGTTCTCTGCATCCTTAAGGTATTTTCGCGTTAATATATTCGCAGATATGCGGGTAAGGTTATTTGGTCTTGGTGTTATAAAAGAGCGTAAAGAAAAATAATAGTTGCCACGATAATGACCAATAGAATTGGTAATCGCGGTTACATTTCTTGTTTGTGTTACAATATATCTACCACCTGCCGAAAACTCAATGGCACCAGGTAAGTTTACATAAATATCTCCCCCAGCTTTATGTGATGGATAAATTTCGTCGTTAGAATACCCATAATTTAAATAGGCATAAAAGCGCTTTAAAAATTTGGGGTAGAGGTCGATTTCATATTGAAGACCGTTTCTCCCAGATCTACTGATGTAGTTTATTCTTGGAATTATACTTCCGATTTCTGTTCTGTGGTTATATGATATATTAGAAAAAAATATTGGTTCGTAGCGTTCATTGAACATGGTATAGGCATTATCAACCCCTAGCCTACTCTCAGTAACACCCTCCCTTTTAATCTCAGATGTGGCTATTCCCTCTTTGCTATCTACTTGTTTGCTGTTTTTTGACTTTTTATACCTGTTGTGGATTTTTTGATTGGTGTTATGCCAACCCAAATCTGGATAATCTCTATTTTGAATACGATTGCTGGCCAGTTGCTTTAAACGGAGGATTTCGTTACTGTCGATTCCTTGGAAAATGGCTTTGTTCGCAAGGCCTAAGGCTGTCATATTTTCACCTGCGTAAAGTTCATTCTTTATCGCAGAAATCCAATACTGAGAATTATTTCGTTCTTGAACCAGTAATCCATTAAATATTTTTCTAGCTTCTTTATATTCTCTGCTCCAAGTATAGGTTTTGGCCAGTAATGCTTTCGCTTGAATGTTCCCAGGTTCTTCATTAGTTATTTTAACGAGAATAACCTTAGCCGATTCATGTTTTCCATCATAAGCCAATTGATGGGCTTTTGGATAGGATATATCTGTTTCATTACTAGAAACATCTTGACACCATCCTACAAATGATATCATCACAAAGCCTAGGTACAGTATGTTTCGTAAACTAATCATTATCTAAGGCTGCAACTATTTTATCGTTTTCGGGTTTTTTGAATGTTTTTACGCCCGCTTTTCTGGCTTCCCGTTTTGCTCTCGCTATTTTATCGGAAATCATATGGGCACTAGAACTGTTCTGATTTACTATGTTGATTAATTCTAATGCGTCCCTGTGTCTTCCTTCCCAAAAATAAACGTCAAAAAGTGCTGCATAAGAATCTATATAATTTGGGTTTACCTTAATACAAGATTTAAAAATTTCTATAGCTTTCTCCCGATCTCGCTTCCATGCGTGTACTCGTCCGCTAAGTATTTTAGTATCTATGTGACTTGGCGATTCAGACAGTACATAACGGCAAAGCAGAAGTGATTTTTGATAGTCTTTTTCAAAAGCTAAATCTCTAGCTATCATATAATATCTATCATAATTTTGTCCATTATAAAGACTATTTACCCAAACCATTTCACTCTCTGTGAATTTTTCCTTTTTAATACTAAAAATGGCCAGACTGTCAGGAATTATTTTATTGTTCGTGGTCACATAGGCATTCATAGACTTGAAAGCCTTTAGTTTGGCTTTTATGTCTCCGCCACCAAAAGAAGAACTAAGATCCATATTGGTATCTATTTTATATACAGCGCCATCGGAATATAGTTTGTCACCGCTTACATATTCTTTAAGCTCATTTTTGTTTCGCATTAAAGGAATATTCTTTTTTGATCTAAACTTTTCGTTTGTATCTAAAGCACCACCCATCCAGGCAACTTTTTTCGGCATTTTTAACTCATAATGTCTTTCAAGTAAACTCAACAAACTTGGGGTTACATCAAAGTGTGAAGAGATGGCACTTATCTTTCTGGTCTTTTTCAAAAGAGGACTGTACATAATCAAAGGCACATGAAACCTACTTAAGTTATTCCGCTGCGGTATCGGTATCAATCTGTGGTCACCGGTAACAATGAATATGGTGTTGTCATAACCTGGCTGTTTTTTATATGATTCTAAGACAAATTTTAAAGCATCATCGGTATAAAGTAATGTTGCAAAAACATTGTCATTTTTTCTGATGACCTTCATCTTTTTGCCATCATGCTTAAGACCTGGCATTATTTTAGCCACTTCTTTCTCATAATGTTCTTGATTCGGGGGTATAAAGGGCTCATGATTACTAATGGTCATATAGGCCTCAATTCTGGGGCTACTGCCATCTCGCTTTAAACTCATACTCTTCTTGAACAATTCTTTATCAGGGTATCCCCAAGAAGAACCTGCAGCATCTTCTTCTTGCATGGTATAGTTAGCGCCAAAACCTGACTTATCCAATACAAAGTCTAAATTCTCACTTAGCAAAAACTTATCCACACCATCAAATGAGCTATTGGTGCCTTGATAAAAGGCCGTTTGATAGCCGTTATTTTTTAAAATACTGAATAGGGTAAGCTTATTAGGGTATTTTTCAAGCTCCATAAAGCCGCTCTTGCCAAAAGGCAATGACCCTAGTAGTGAGGGTAACACTCCAAAAGTTCTCCCCGTATTGCTGAGACAGTTTTCCCAATACAGTGATTTTTGGCTTAAAGAATCTAAAAAGGGAGTAAACCCACCATATTCTGCACCTTCACCGACAAAATCTCTTCCTAGTCCTTCTACGATAATAAAAACAATATTTGGCTTTTCTTCTTTAAGGTTAAAGAATTCACCCAATGGGTTTTCTGCTGGTTGCGGCTTAATTAAAGGATACTCAATGTCTGCGTTATATGAGGTGTCCTCTGTTGAACTATTGTAGATATTAAGTGCAAGGTATTGACTTTTATTTTGATTTATCGGCTTTCCATCTAAGTACAGGGTCGAAATGAAAAAACTGAATAGGATAATTGTAAAAGGATACATTCTACCGATGTAATGGTAATATTTTGAGGTTACTTTATATAATCCGAAATATATAGCGATGATAACGATAACACCGATAAATGGCAGGATAGAGACCCCGCCAGAGTTAGAAATCGTCATTTTTATATCTGAAAAACTGTATCCTAATATATCGGAACCTAAAGGAACCAAAACTGTACAGTAATAACTTATTAATCCAGCTTCGATTATCAGTAAAAAAGCAATAATCACAAAAACTAGATTGAACCCATATCTCGGCCGAAAGTTCTCCCAAAAGTTAAAAGGAAATACGAATATCAAACCTATTATGGATGCATAACCCAATTGGTGTGCAACTGCAATAAAAAAACTACCACTAAATATGGTGTCTACGACCCCCTTAAAATAAAGCGTTGCATATTGATATATGGATAGTAGCAATAAGGTACCAAAGAAAGAGATGATCAATCTTGTGTATTGCTTTAAGGTATATCTATCTATCGTACTTGTATTCATAACTTAAATTATGCAGCTTTAGCAAAACCTTTACGCACCTGTGAACCCCAGCCAGAATTTACTCTAAACAACTTTTTGTAATTACCCCGCACTGCGGAAAAAACCAATATTGGATGAAATGTTACGGGTTCTATTATTGCACAAAAAAGCAACAATAATATGTCCTTTGTTTTTTTGTATTCATTATAGGTAAAGACATCCCAGAGTATAGCATAAAAAGAAAAGGTTATCGAAAAAACGTAAATAGCAGCGGTCAAGGCAATGAAGAAATCCCAATTTATAATACCCAAATACCAGAAATAAATAATGGTAAAAAAGCCAAAAAATTCTAATAAAGGAGCTAACCACTCATAAAAAAACCAGTAGGGATAACTTATTAAACCTAATCTACCAAACCTTGAATTAAAAAGCATGTCTTTGTGCTTATACAGTGTTTCTAGATTACCACGTGCCCAACGATCACGTTGGTTAACCAAAATCTTCAAGTCTTCAGGCACTTCGGTCCAACATAGTGAATCGGGAATATATTCTATGGTATAAGGTTCTTTGCGCTCATGCATATATCTTCGCATTCTAAAAACCATTTCCATATCCTCTCCAACAGTACCCGTATCATACCCGCCAATAGCAAGGGCGATTTCACGATCAAAAAAACCAAAAGCGCCAGATATTATTAATAGGCTGTCTATGCGGCCCCAGGCCATACGACCTATTAAAAATGAGCGTGTATATTCCAAAAGCTGAAAGCGTGCCAACCAACTTTTTGGGAGTCTTATTTCCTCTAAAGTACCACCTGATATTTTACATGAGTTTGCAACACGAATTACACCGCCAACAGCAATCACTCTCTTTTTAGTACGTTGCGAAAAAGCTTTCACTACATGTAATAGTGCATCTGGGCGCAGTAGACAATCTACATCGATACAGCCCACATACCTGCTTTCCGAAAGAAAAACACCCGTGTTTATAGCATCTGATTTTCCCCCATTTTCTTTATCTATTATTGTAAGCTTAGAAAAGGAAAGTTGTGTGGATTTATATATTCCTCGTATTGGTTTTGACTTCCAATTGGGATCAATCTCTTTTTCTATCTTCACCAGATCATAGGCTTCTATCATTTTTTGAAGCGTATCGTCTTTACTACCGTCATTAACGACCATAACTTCATAATTAACGTATTTAAGCGATAGTAAAGACCTTATATTTTCAACAATTGTTAGACTTTCATTGTACGCTGGAGCAATAATGGTTATACTCGGGGCAATTGGGGACGCCATTACTTTTGACAAGTCACCAAAGCTGTTTTTATTCTTATAATGAATAGAACTTCTAGTCGAGAAATAACCCATGAATACAAAAAGGCAGAACAGTATCGAACTGAACAGCAAGAAAATGAGGTCGATGTACTCTAGTACGATGTCAAATAAACTAGTGCTCATTTTCCTCTTTCTTATCTAGGTTCAAGAAAAACTCTTCCGAAATTTCAAAATCGAATAGGCTTTCTTCTTCTTTTTCTTCATTCTTTGAGGCATTTATACCAAACTCATCATACAAAAAACACAACTCTAGCGGTAGTTTATTATCGTTATTTAGAATAGTTTGTTGCTCTTCAATAATTGCGCTAACTTCATCATTTAATTGGGTTGTAGGTTCAATTAGAGTTGATTCTTTATTATCCGATGTCATGGAGACTTCTTCATTTTTTAGAACCGGAATAACATCTACATACTCAGAATTATCAGAAATCCTGTTTTCAATAGCAACGATCGCTTTTTTAGCAGATTTACTAATCCTTAATTCATTAGAATCAATTAAAGTTCTCAAAAAGAAGACCTCTTTTTCATCTCCAAGCGATTCCATTTCTTTAATTAAAATAAGCTTGGAGTCCAAATCCCAAGTTTTTTGGTAGAGCGGTAAAAAAACACTGGGTAACTCTATATCTTTTTCTAAACCTTTTGACTCAAGAACATTTTCTTCCAAGACAGTTACATCTTCTTCGGTATCGTTACTTTCTGAATATTCGTTCTCAAGTATTTTAACAACTGGGAAGTTTGTTTTTAAAAGTTGGAGCTTTTTAAATGCTTTAAAACGGAGTTCAGATTCGTCTTCCTTCTCCATAATCTCCTCCAATAACCCTATTTGCTTAACATCTGTAAGAGACTCAATGGTATCGATAAAAGTGTTTTTTTGCTCGAAAGTCATCATGGCATACTCCTCTTCAAGCTCATCTGAATTAGGTACTACATTTGGCAAATCATCGTCCTTTGATGATAAAAGACCTAGCTCGTTGTTCAATGATGCGTCCGTTTCTTGGTCCATGGAACCGAATTCGAAGGCTTCTTCTAGTTCACCAGTATTCAGTTCATCGTTTTCTTGTGACTGAACAATTATTTCTTTTTCAGGTAAAATATCTTTATTCTCGTTTGGTCGTTCAACCTTCAAATCCTGTACAATAGTTTCAGCAATTTCAATGTTCTCTATTGACTTTTCGTGTTTAGGCGAATCATCAACTTCATAAACATCGGTTTCCTCTGCGGTTTCTATTTCCAAATAATCTTCAGAAAGCGAAACTGTAGTTGTTTCATCTGAATGAATAATAGTAGGTTGTACTTTTTCTAAATCTACTTCTAGTTCTAAATCAGAAGGTTTGGTATTCTTAATATCTTTAGTAGGTAGAACGGTATCGGGTGAAATAATATTGATGGCACCACTTGCCTTGCTGCAAACCAAAAAGTTGGTCTCTTTAATGCTAACGCCATTTAAAAATGGAATGTCCGATGCATCGCCGAACAATGCAACAGCACTAAGGATTTGAATTTTAACTTCATCGGTACAGTCAAGAAAAACAGCCCTTAGAGTACTTTTAGCTTCCTTAAAATTAAAGTCTTTTATACACTGAATTGCTGCAAGCTTTATATGGTTGTTTTTGTGTTTAACCAATTCGATAATAGACGCAGCAGCGTCATTTTGATTGTAGTGTTTTATTAGCCTTAATGCAAATAGAACAACATCGGTATTCTCTGATATCAACCAAGATTTGAATCTAGGGGGTGAATAGTCTTTAAGGCCAGATAAGGCTTCTATCATCTTAAGCTGTTGCCATTCACTTATGGCATAGGTAGTAGAATCTAGAATAAATTCGATACCCTCATCACGAAGTTTTATGGTGGCAATCTCAGCTTGTTTTCTGATAGGGCCTCTCCTATCGTTAATAAACTTGGTTATTAGCTGATACGATTCACCTACCTGCATCTGGGTAAGCTCTAAAATACCTTGTGAAATTACTTGCCATCGCCAGCTTTTGAGCTTTGCGAAAGCATCATGGTGCAAGCCAAGTTCTCGATATAATTTGAAAAGTCTTTCCTCTGTAGTACCCGCAACATCTTTTTGAAGATCAAAAAGTATTTCCGCCAATATCTTTCTAAAAGTTTTATTACGAAGGTATTCTCTAATCTCGATTTTTAGATTGATATATTCCTTTTGATCGTCTTTTGAGTCTTGAGCAGAATGGAATAGAAAATTACTGATAATTGGTGCCAATTCAGCTCTTGTACTAGCTGTTTTCAAGGCTATTTTAGATAGTTTCGACTTGAAGAAAAAGATGAAACCAAAGTAAAGCACACCAAGGCCTATAAATAGAAAGGTGAAATTCCAAAGTATGCTTGTATCGACCGTGGGGGAACTAACAAGAAAAAGATTGTAATATGTAAATAATTCTATATTCAATTCACTCTACTTATTTCTCTAGATACCCTTACTAACAATTCCGAAGGGCTAACGGGTTTTGAAATAAAATCATTTGCGCCCATTTCAAAAGCACTCAGTACGTTCTCTTCGTTGGAAGCTGATGATATCAGGATTATTGGAATTGTAGATTTTAAATCATTTCTGATGTAATCTACCAATTCGATACCTGAAAAATAGGGCATCATGATATCGCTTACTATAATATCGGGCAAAGACTGGTTCAACCACTCTTTTACTTCTTTGCCATCATTCTTAAGTACTACTTCATATCCGCCCTTTTCGAGGCGATAGTTCAATAGCGATGCAAGCATAGCATCATCTTCTGCTAGTAGGATTTGTTTTTTCAATGGGACCGGGGGGTTATTTTGTTATTTTGATTTTATTCGTTCTATTTCCAAATCAATTAAGAGTTCTATATGTTCGTATTCTTTTAAAAATTCTTCATACAAAAAATTTAAATGCTTAATATCTCTATTCGATTTACAGACCAAGCTCATCTGCTCGCAAATTTCAATGAGACCATTCAGCTTTAACATACGTAAACCATTTTTGATTTTATGAGAAGTAAAGCCAACACCATCAAAATCATCATTTAATAGATGGATTTTGGTTTTGCCTATAAATTCTATAATATTTCTTTTAAAAAGAACTACCAACTCATTCAACAACGTTATTTGACCCATACAGTCTTCTAAAACAGCATCTAAGTTGAGTTCTTGGGTCGGCAAATCGGTCTTGTCCATTGGCTCCATGATTTCGATTTTAGTTTCTCGTTCCGTCATCTTTTTATTTTTGCTGTTAATAATTTTTTCGAGTAAATTATCTGGTCTAAATGGCTTTAGAATGAAATCATTTATTCCTAATAGTTCAAATTGTTCTTTATCAGATTTGCTGAAATCTGCAGATAAAGCAATTATTGGTATATTCTTTATGTCTTTTTTTGTATTATTACGTATCGCCTTCGTAATATCGAAACCACTCATGCCCGGCATTCTTAGGTCCATAAGTACAACATCTACTTTATGATTGTTTAGAATTTTCAATCCGTAAAGGCCATTGTCGGTAACTACAGTTTTACAACCCCAATTTTCTAAACGACTTGTGATTAGTTTTTGGTTCAAGAGATTATCTTCAAAAACTATGATGGTCATGCCTTCTAATGGCTTGCCAGATTTTAGACTAGATTCTTTACTTTTCTTGAGTCCAACACTTTTTTGTGCAGCTTTTTGATAAGGAATCTCCATTTTAAAAGTTGTCCCCACCCCAACCAAACTCGAAACAGCAATAGTACCCTTATGTTGCTCTACAATCTCTTTTACAATACTTAAGCCTAGTCCTGATCCACCATATTTTTGGTGAGTGTCTAGCTCGGCTTGTTGGTAAGATTCGAAAATTTTCTTTAGGTTTTCTTTAGCAATACCGATGCCTGTATCACTTATTTCAAAACCTAAACGAATTTCATGTTCATTTGAAGATATTAAACAAACATTAAAATCTATTGCTCCTTTTTCGACAAACTTTATTGCGTTGCCCAGTAAGTTCAATAGTACCTGAGAAAGTTTTGAAGGATCACCAATTATAACTTCGGGCACATTTCTATCAATATCAAGATTGAATTTTATCTTTTTATTTACAATCAGGGTTTGAGAAAGATAGCTCAGCTCATTAAGTAGATTTTTTAAATTAAATTCAATTGAAGCAAAATTCTCTTTACCGGCCGAGAGTTTGGAATAGTCAAGCAACTCATTGATAATGGTCAATAAATTATTAGAAGCCAGGCCAAGAGCATTAATCAGCTCCTGTTGCTTTTTAGTTAGCTTGGTCTCTTTTAAAAGGTCGATAAAACCAACGATTCCATTTAACGGGGTTCTTATCTCATGGCTTACATTCGCAATGAGGGAGCTTTCGGTTGCCGCTTTTACTTTTTTGGGTGGTTTATTCGGGTCAACTATAACCGTTTCAGTTTTATTCTCGCCAAAAACCTTGTTTTCTAATCCATTTTTGAAAGTTTCAAAAGATTTTTTAAGGTCCGAGGCCTCTGAAGCACTAAGTTCAGCGAATGAAAACTGATTAAGACCGTCTTCAATTTCTGAAAGTTGGGTTAGTAATTTTCTTGTATTCACAATGGACTTTTTAGTCAACTTTAATATCGGTTGCCCGAAAAATGGGTAACAATCTGGTTTTTATAATTTTAAAGCTCCCCATTTCATGCACCCTGAGCAATTAATTGTTATCTAGGCTAGATATTCTGTTGTCAAAATGCTTTATTTGTAGGTATAAATTTTTGGAAATGAAAAAACTTGGAATTTTATTGGGCGTATTCTTACTATTTGCTTGTGCTGAAGGAGAAAAAACCAAAGTTGAAACTATGGATGAAAAAGCGCAAAGAATACATGAAAAAGTGATTACGATTGACACTCATGATGATATCAACGTAAAGAACTTTACAGATTCAATAAACTACACACAACGCCTTGATAATCAGGTAAATTTACCCAAGATGAAAGAAGGTGGTCTTGATGTAGCTTGGTTTATTGTTTATACCGGACAAGATTCTCTAAATTCCGAAGGGTATGCAAAGGCCTCAGCAAATGCAATCTCAAAGTTTGATGCAATTCACAGGCTTTGTACTGATTACGCGCCAAATGACATTGAGCTTGCCCTAACATCTGCTGATGTTCGCCGTATTCAAAAATCAGGTAAAAAAGTAGCAATGATTGGAGTTGAAAATGCCTACCCTATTGGTGAGGACCTGTCAAAATTTGAAGAATATCATAAACGTGGTGCCAGATATATTTCATTATCGCACAATGGACACAGCCAATTTTGTGATTCCAATACGGGTGAAAAGGATAGTGTTTGGTTACATAATGGTTTAAGTGAATTAGGGCAAAGTGCTGTAAAAGAAATGAATAGACTTGGAATAATGATTGATATTTCCCATCCCTCAAAAGAGTCTATGAAGCAAATGGTTGCACTTTCAAAAGCACCTATAATCGCTTCGCATTCATCGGCAAGAGCGCTTTGTGATCATAGTAGAAACCTCGATGATGAACAGCTAAAATTATTGAAAGAAAACCGAGGGGTGGTACAAACGGTCGCCTTCAGCTCTTACTTAAATACGGAAAAGCATGAAGCACGTGCTGCTTACATGAAAGAAGTCTATCAATCGGTAGCAGATTCTTTAAGATTGAATTGGTATGATAGATCTCAGTTTGCTTCTCTTTCCGATGCTGAAAAGGGAGAATTCATGGAAAATTACCCGAAAATCATGAAAATTGGTAAAGACCTGGTAAAAATAAAAACCGATGCTCCAGCCGCAGTAAACGTTGCAGATTTTGTAAACCATATTGATTACATGGTAAATTTGATAGGTATCGACCATGTAGGTATAAGTTCTGATTTTGATGGCGGTGGTGGTATTGATGGTTGGTCAGATGCATCAGAGACACTCAATGTCACAACCGAACTGGTAAAACGTGGTTATTCTGAGGAAGAAATAGATAAGCTATGGGGAGGGAATTTATTGCGTGTACTTGATGAGGTGCAGGCCATAGCCAAAGAACTACAAGCCAACTAGGCTTCCTCTTCTTTTTTAGCCAAACGGTCTTTTACAAATTCGATTTTGGTTTTGCCATGTGGCTTTGGTTTGCCATCATCATCTAAATTGACCATGATAATGTTGTCGACGGTGACAATCGTTTCTTGTGTCATTTTATTACGTACCTCACAGTTCAGGTTTAAGGAGCTTTTGCCAAATTTTACGGCCTCTACCCCTATTTCAATAATATCTCCCTTAACTGCTGTGCTCATAAAATTGATTTCTGACATGTATTTGGTGACCACCTTTTTATTTTCAAGCTGAATGATACTATAAAGGGCAGCTTCCTCATCAATCCAAGCCAATACCCTTCCACCGAACAAGGTGCCATTGGCATTTAAGTCTTCGGGTTTTACCCATTTTCGTGAATGAAATCGCATAGTATGATAGTTAGAATTCAAGCACAAAATTAAGTAAGAAGTTGTGACTACAGTAGATTGATTTGCTCTCCACCTAAAGTTTTGGGGATAATCAAATTTGTTCCCAATTTTTTGTTCAAATTGTCAATAAAGTATGCTGATAAAAGTGGAGATTCCAATTCCATATTTTGGTGTACAAAGAAATGGACATTATTCAGGCCCATTTTTTTCCACTCCTCTAATTTACTTACCCAATCAATCAATCTTGGATAGTCACTCTCATGATTTGCCCCTACATAACGTATAAAGGCTTCGTTGGTAGTCAAGCGCATATGCATAATATCTCTTCTGCCGGCTGTATCCACCAGAACATTGGCAATATTATTCTCTTGAAGCAGGTGAAACAGTTCATTGGCAACTTTTTCGTCATTGAACCAATCTGTATGCCTAAACTCCATGGCCAAGGGAAACTCTTTTGGCCAGTATTCTACAAAGCGTACTACCCTATCCCAGTTCTTGGGCCCAAAGTTGTTGTGCATTTGTAGAAAAATGGTACCCAGTTTTTCCTTTAACAAAGACGTAACCTCTAAATATCGATCTGCAATGGCATATACCTTATCGTTCATTCTTCGTAAATGACTCACTTCATTGGTCATTTTCGGAAAAAATTTGAATCCCGCCGGGGTTTTGTCATACCACTTCTGATAAGTTTCCGCTGGAAAAATTCTATAGAAAGTAGCATTCAATTCAATGGAATTGAATTGTGTAGAATAGTAGCTTAATTCATCTTTTGTGCCTCGAGGGTAGAAATTTTTTAAATCTTGTTTATTCCATTTGGCACAGCCCACAAAAACTTTAACCGGGTCATCGATTCTTGATTTACCCAATAACACCTCGGTATCGGGGTGCGTTTTAGGCATTGAAAAGTCTATCAATTCAGGTGTTTCCGTTTTACCGAACTTCATAAGTGTAAGATATTTAAAGGACTCTAAAAATACATATTTTAATAGCTTATGGCCATATGCATCATGTTTATAAGAAAGTTAACAACTAAACAAATTGCTATACAGCTTTCAAAAGGCATATACTACCTTTATAAAAACTATCAATATGAGCGATAGGTCTAATGATTTACTACATATCCGTCCCGATATTAAATCTACCCAAATACATCCAAACATGAGTCTAGGCGAACGTTTTCAAAACGAAACCCTGCGACCGATCTTAAAGTTTCAAAACAGCTTACTCTTAGCATTATTCAAGAATTATATCAGAAAGCATAAGAACACATTTTACGAACTATCTCTTGAGAAAAGACTGCAATACATAGAAAATGCCATTCAAAAAGATGTAAAGTTTAGAAACTCCTTAAAAGGCCTAATCATAGGGTTATTTACAGTCGATGAGTATAATACCTATATTCAAGATTCTTCCGCACTTAACAAACGGATGATGAATATGGTGGTGGAACGTCTTAAAGACCAAGTACAAT
Organism: Croceitalea marina; assembly: GCF_042684265.1. Classification (NCBI taxonomy): domain Bacteria; kingdom Pseudomonadati; phylum Bacteroidota; class Flavobacteriia; order Flavobacteriales; family Flavobacteriaceae; genus Croceitalea; species Croceitalea marina. The sequence continues at coordinate 181,358 of NZ_JBHULB010000005.1, forward strand.
TATTAGATGACCCTGTGCTAAGCTATTAACGATTCCCCATTTAAATTTGTGGTCAAAATTGAACTCATCAAGTCAAAATACGGTCGAATCGCTTGAAAAGAATGGTCTACTTGATTAATAAAATCTTTAGAAAGTACTTCTTTATCCGTAAAAATTTTGGTGAATATAAACTGCTTGTGACGAATCAGGTCAATATCCTTATGTTCTTTATCAAAGCCTTTGGGCGCTGTTTTTAGGGCATCGCCCTGAAGCATTCCCCAAACCTTTTTAAACTCGGAATCTTCCAGAATTGCCCTAAATTCTGATGCATCGAGTTCCAGTTCTTTTCTAATACGCATCAAATCTTCCTTATTCGGATCCCAAAACCCTGCAGCCATAAAAGTTTCTCCTGGTTTTATCCGCAGATAATAACCACCTCTGCGTTCTAGCCCCATTCTCGAAAAAAAGCCTGCAAAGTGGGCCTTGTACGGGGTTTTGTCTTTAGAAAACCGGACATCCCTATAAATACGGAATACTTTTAATTTTTCTATCTGGTCATGCTGGTTCAATCGCTGCATAACCGCATTATAAAAAGCTTTCACATCAGCTTCGTGGCCCTTAAAGGCTTCTTTATTGGTGGTGAACCACTCTCGATTATTATTCTTGGCCAACTTTTTTAAAAAGTCTAGTGAAGCTTTGCTAATTATTTCAACCGACATATCACAAACTGCTGTTATTTTATGCTAAAGTTAACCATTTCTAAGCTTGTCATTTTTTAAGAATGGCTAATTTTGACTGCTGTAGTACCTAATAAATTAAAATGGATAAACAACTAATTATTGATCAACTTAAGGCACATAAAAAATTACCCTACTTAGACTATAGATTAAAAAGAAACACAGAGACTTTTACCGATACCCTTTTCTATACCCTATTTGATATCAATACCGATGTAGAAACGCATTTAGAAAAACTGGAAGAACAGTTCGATGCATTGGTAAACCTGGCCTGCTGGGAAACCGCGAAGCCTTGCCATAAAATTTGGGAAAACTATGTGGCGGAGCTACCAATCATTCTAAAAAAATTGAATTTGGACGCGGAAGCCATACTTAGCTGCGACCCAGCTTCACTTTCCATTCAAGAAGTGTATATGGCCTACCCAGGTTTTTATGCCATAGCAATCTACAGATTGGCGAATGTATTGTACAATCAAGGTTTTCCATTGGTTCCGCGTTTGATGACCGAATATGCCCACAGACAGACCGGGGTCGATATCAACCCAGGAGCTACGATTGGCGAATCATTTTTTATCGACCATGCCACAGGAGTTGTCATTGGCGAGACTGCGGTCATCAAGAATCACGTGAAAATTTACCAAGGGGTTACATTGGGTGCTTTATTTGTGAACAAGTCACTGCAAAAAACAAAACGACATCCAACCATAGAATCAAACGTCACTATATATGCCAATGCTACCATACTTGGTGGAGAAACTGTGATAGGAGAAAATTCCATTATTGGCGGAAATGCATGGCTTACGGAATCCGTACCGGCAAATTCTACTGTTTTTCATACCCCTGAGATTAAAATAAAGACCAAATAAAATGGCTAAAAACATTTTAGATTTAATAGGAAATACCCCTTTGGTAAAGTCAAGGGTTTTAAATACCAACCCGAATGTGGACCTATACTTTAAGTTGGAAGGCCACAACCCAGGAGGAAGCGTAAAAGATCGGCCTGCACTTTATATGATTAAAAACGGATTGGAACGAGGCGATTTCACCACGACATCTAAACTCATTGAAGCCACAAGCGGTAATACCGGTATCGGATTGGCCATGGTGGCCGGTGTTTACGGTTTGAACATTGAATTGGTGATGCCCGAAAACTCCACTGTTGAGCGTATACAAACCATGCGGGCCTATGGTGCCAAGGTTACCTTGACCCCTGCCGATATTGGTATTGAAGGTGCACGCGATTATGCTGAAAATAAAGTAGCAAATGAAGGGTATATCATGCTTAATCAGTTTGGGAATTCGGACAATTGGAAAGCACATTATACTACCACAGGGCCAGAAATTTGGAAGGATACCGATAAAAAAATTACGCATTTTGTCTCCAGTATGGGGACTACGGGGACCATTACGGGCACTTCTACCTTTTTGAAAGCGCAAAATGTCGATGTTAAAATTATAGGTGTACAGCCTGAAGAAGGTTCACGTATACCCGGCATACGCAAGTGGTCACCAGACTATGTCCCAAGTATTTATGACTCTACAAAGGTGGATGATATTCTATATGTGAATCAAGAAGAAGCTGCCGCAATGGCAAAGCGATTGGCCAAAGAAGAAGGTATTTTTTCGGGTATGAGCAGTGGTGGCGCGGCTACAGTGGCGTTGCGAATGGCAAAACAAATAAAAGAAGGTACTATTGTTTCTATTGTCTGTGATCGTGGTGATCGGTACTTATCTTCTGACCTGTTTGATTAAGATACTGTTAAAAACTTCTCTAAAATACGGTTTACAAAGACTTGAAATAGCTTCTAAAAAAAACCGAACTTCGTTATCCATCACTAAATGGAATTGAAACTCCACTTAGTTAAACGTTACAGGTCATTTAAACAAATCAATGATAAAAAGCCAAGCAATCAACATTATTATTTTTATGCTCATCTTATTTTCCTGCAAGGAGATAAAATATGAAACGGATATTGGACCTAAAGGGGAAAAAAGTAGTTTTCTAAAGGAGACGACCAATCCAGTTATTGAGTCGTTCATAAATAAAATGATTAGTGAAGAGCATTTCAAAGGCGTTGTACTAGTTGCGAATAATGACAAAATAATTCATGCAAAAGGATATGGACTCGCTCAAGATTCGATTAGAAATACAATTGACACTAAATTTCATGTAGCATCAATTACCAAACAGTTTACCGCAACTGCAATAATGCAACTAACGGAAAAAAATAAATTAAACTTGCAAGAATCTATAAATGCTTTTCTACCTGAACATTATCGCTCTGACAAATGGAAAAGTGTAACTATTCATCATCTTTTAACTCACACAAGTGGTATTGAAGACTATGCTGTTACAAGAGATTACTACCAAGTGGAAAAAGGGTTTTGCTTGGGCAATACTGTTGACGGAATGATTAAGGAAGCAATGACCAAAGAACTAAATTTTCCTTCAGGTTCTAAATTCACATACTCTAACATTGGTTTTACCTTACTTGGACAAATTATTGAAAATACAACTGGAAAGCCTTTTTCTATTTACCTAAAAGAAAATGTACTTCTACCGCAAGAAATGTATTCTTCATTTATTCATACAACCGATTATTCAATCTCAAGCAATGAGGCTGTCGGATATAGATGGAGTGATGAGTTGGGAAAACACATTTTGGATGATGTTGTCAGCCTTCCTGTTACGCAAGCTGACGGAAATTTGGTAACAACATTAAACGATTTCTACAAATGGACTGATATTTATGTTAAACCTAAAAATAAAATCCTAAAAGATGCTTCTCTAAAAAAGATGCTAACACCTTTTAGTAAAGATGATGAATTAGGACCTGATGATTTATCTCAAATGTATGGTTACGGAATAAGTTTGAATGAAGGTACAATTTGTCATTCAGGTTACATCGTCGGATTTAGAAGTCATTTTATAGTGAATCCGATAAATGACATCCGAATATTTGTTTTTAGTAACAATGTTTCAAATAATCCACGTAATGTTTCAACTGGAATTTATAAGATAATGAATAATACAAATAACGACCTGTAACAAGTGATATGAGATCAGACTTGCTATCGCTGCGTCCGCTCCATATCACAGAACCGTAACGAAACCTCTATTCCAAGGCAGCATCAATATTAGCAGTATAGGCTTTAAAATTTATCAAATCGTTATGCCCACCACCTTCGATGGTTATAAATTCTTTTTTACTAGTAGCAAGGCTAAATAATTTTTTACCAGATTCATAAGGCACCACAGCGTCTTCCGTACCATGAAAGATGCTCACGGGGCAGCTTACCTTGGTAATGTATTTGTTCGATTCAAATTTGTATTTCAACAACCATGTTACAGGTAACACAGGAAAACGTTTTTTAGCTACCTCCAATAAATTATAAAATGGGGTTTCCAAGACCAATTTCTTGGGCTTGTTTTTAGATGCCGTATGGGTCGCTATAGAACAGCCGAGGGAACGCCCATAAACAATAAGATTGTTTTCATTATAATTTTCCAAGGCATAATCATAAAACAGTTGCGCGTCTTTGAATAAGACCGCTTCGCTCAGCTTGCCCGTGCTTTTGCCATAAGTTCTATAATCCATGACAAGAACGTCGTACTCTTTTTGGGCAAAAAAGGTCGCTATTTCGCCCCAACGTGATAAATCGCCTGCATTACCATGAAAATAAAGAATAGCTCCTTTTGGGTTTTCACGTTTAAAATGGAGTCCGTTCAGTTTTGCGCCGTCCTCAGCCGTTAAAAAGAACTCTTCAAAGGGTTCCGAAAAGCTATAGACATAATCTTGGGGTAATTCTGAAGGTAGAAAAATAATTTTCTCTTGTAAAAAATAGAGCATAGCGGTCAATAAGAGATATAAGACTAAAAGAACGCGCCCAACGCGTTTAAACTTTGGCATTTGTTGGTTTTGATGAATGCTGAACGTGAATGCTAGAACCCACTAAATCTACTTTTCTAGGCCGTGAATTCACGATTTCCGTTAGCATTTGATGGTACGATTCAAATGTATTCAAATTCTTATGTCCGCCGCCAATAACCGTATGTAAGGTTGTGCTTTTAGGTTTGATACGCGATAGTTTTACACTAGTCTTGTAAGGAATTAATTTGTCGTCCGTACCATGTATGATGTGGATAGGACAATTTACATATTTTAACCACTTGTATGTCGGCATGGGGAATTTAATCAATAAGGACAAGGGCATAAAAGGAATAAACTTTTTCGCCACCTTGCTCAAACTATAGTATGGGGCATCTAAAATGAGCATTCTAGGATTGTTCATAGAAGCCAGTTTGGTCGCAAAACCAGAACCTAAAGACCTGCCATATAAAATGATGTATTTCTCAGAAACATTATCCTTTATTTTATTGTAAACGACCTGCATATCGCGTTTTACGGCCTTTTGGGTTCTACGGCCCGTACTTTTTCCGAAGCCTCGATAGTCAACCATGATAACATCATAACCATGCCGTGTGAAATCTACCGCAAACTTGCCCCAGCCTTTGATGCTTTTTGAATTTCCTTTTAAATAGAACACAACACCTTTTGGGTCTTTAGCCTTAAAACGAAGTCCATTGATGGTTGCACCATCCCTGGTTTCGATATTATACTCCTCTGTTTCTTGATTCTCGTAATAGAATTGAAAGTCTTTCGAAAGTTTCTCTGGTTTAAACAAAAAATAGTCCTGCAAAAAATATAACAGTATGCTGATAAGCACATAGACTATCAAAACAATACCTAAAATATAGATTACCTGTTGCACGACTATAATTTTCTTGAAAATACAAAAAACTAGAGTATCGGCATTAACCATAAAAAAAGAGCGCAATTTGCGCTCTTTTTTCTTATATCTAGTGACCTATTATTTGTCAGTGGCATCATCTATTTCATCTTCAACCTCTTCAACACCTTCTTCGATGTCATCTCCTACCTCTTCAATAGCATCTTTTGCTTTTTCTTCAGTAGTCTGTTCTCTGCAATTTACCAGTGTAAGTATTATAACAAATACCGATAAAATTTTTATTGCTGTATTTTTCATTTTTCTATTTTTTTAAATGAGTTCTTAATCAAGGTTAACATAAATAAAACTGTAAATATGATCGACAATGTCTTGGCCCATGTCGAAGCTTTCCCGAAGATTTCTCCATACCCGAGTACACCTGCTAAAATGGCAATTACTATAAACCGTATAGACTATCTAAACATATTACTAAATTTTAATTATTATTTCGAATCTTTTTGATTCATTTTTTCAAATGATTCTACCCTTAATTGAACCTTATTGCCATCATTTGTGGTAAAGACATAAGCCTTTTTTGAATTCATGGCTTCATCCATACTAATGGTCATGTTTTCTAAGATGGTAATATTCTCACCATCTTCTACGACCAACATTAAATCGTTTTTACTTGATAGCAATGTAAAATCTGTCTTTTCATCTGTTGTATAGCTGAATTTTATAATTTCATCATAATATTCATCGGCATCATTATCTATTTTTACCGTCTTTACTACCGCGGTGGGTGGTAAGATTCTATCTTGATTTACCTTGTTTCTATCTTTTTTATCTAGCATTACGGCCTGATTTCTTGTAGTCTCTATCAACACTGAATTTTTAATCAACTCTCCGTTTTGATAAAGCTTATAGGTTTTTTTCGTGGTTTCCTTTGCGACCCCTGCCTGATTGTTCTCTTGGGCTATAATCGTTGTACCAGTTAGTAGTGCGATTGATAATATTGTTGTTTTAAAAATTTTCATTTCTTTTTGTGTTTTTAGGTTAATAATCCTTTTTAAAATGGTTCTTATGAACTTACGGATGCTTTCAATTTCTCGTTTTTATTTTTGCTCCAAGCATTTAGCATCCAACTGCTTTTCTCCAATTCTCTAATATAGGCTCCTATCAAATCAACGGTACCTTCGTCGGCAATATCGTTTGCTTTTTTAAGCACTTTACTCATTTGTTTCAGCAGTATACCATGTGCAAACAAGGTTTCTTCTACCATCTTTTGGTCATTAAGGTCTGTACTACTTTCGTTGATAGCAGACTTTTCAATATAATCGGTCAAATTACTCATTGGATGGAAACGTAAGGTTAGTATACGTTCCGCTATTTCATCAATTTTTATTCTTGCATCGGTATATAAACTTTCAAACTTTTCATGCAAATCAAAAAAGTTTTCTCCCGTTATATTCCAATGGAAATTTCTCAGTTTTTGATAATACATATGATAATCGGCTAATAGTGTATTTAGCTCATTTACTACGGGTAATACCTTTTCTTCTTCTAAATTCAAATAATTCATTCTTAGGTGTTTTGTAACTCTAGGATAATCCCAGAATCTGATTCATAAATGTGTTAATGTTGGTAGTGAAGAAAATTTAACGTCGCTATTGAACGACCACTTTTGGCGAATGCCTGTTTACCAGAACAGTAAACCAACACTCTTAATATAAGCGTATATCCAGATTTGTCAAGTGATTTAACAGGGTTTAACCCTTACACTTGTGTATTAACATAATACTATGTTAAAGCCAGTCTTTTTTCTTAAAGTAAATTAACAGACCAAGAAAGATAAGAATAAAAACGCCCCATAAATAGTAATATCCGTTTGCGGTATGCAGCTCGGGCATGTTGTCGAAATTCATTCCATAAATACCCGCAATAAAAGTTAGGGGAATAAAGATAGAAGCAATAACCGTCAACACTTTCATTACTTCGTTCATCTTATTGCTCATATTGGTCATGTACATTTCCATTAAACTGGTAGACATTTCTCGGTAGAGTACGATATCTTCATTAATTTCTAAACAATGGTCAAAGGTATCTTGCAAGAATAATTTGGTTTCTTTTGAAATCAATTCATGTTCTGTGTTCAATAAGCGGTTTACGAGTTCTTTTACTGGAAAAATCCACTTTCGTATGCGAAGTATTTCTTTTTTTAAGTACTGTATTTTTCGTGCTGATTCTTTTTGCGGATTATTATATACTTCATCTTCAAGAATTTCTAGTTTATTCTTGATGTCATCTAAAACAATGAAATAATTATCCACTATCGCATCTAAAAGGGCAAAAAATAGATAGTCTGCACCTCTACTACGAATTCTTCCGAACTTATTTTCAATACGTTTTATTACTTCCCCAAATACATCATCGTCAGTTTCTTGAAAGACCACAACCGTATCTTTAAACAAGGTAAGTGCTACATGTTCAATGACCAACTCGGCATTTTCATTGATATAAAGCATTTTAAAAACACTAAAAATATAATCTTCGTACTCATCTATTTTTGGACGTTGCAGGGTGTCGACCAAATCTTCAAGTAGCAGGTTGTTCAGGTTCAGCTTCGCACCAATTTGAGCTATGGTCGTCTCATCGGTCAGGCCTACAACATCGACAAAAGATGTTTGGTTATTTTTTAGCGCCGATTCAATTTCATCAATACTAATATTCTCTAAAACATAATCCTTCTCATCATAACTGATTTTACTAATGGTAGTTACCTGTTTTTTACGATTACCGATATAGGTAATTGCACCGGGTGCCTTACCTAATTTAGATTTTGAGCGGTTCGATTTTTTAAGTTTTACTACGGGTTTACTCTTTCGCATACGATGAACAACAATTATTCTTACCTTAGTTTAAAGATACATTTTAAAATCTTCAGTTTGCTAATGCCAAGGTTTAGAGGATTTTAAGATTATTAATCATCAATCAATCCAATAAATCATGACCGAAACCACAAACCAAATCCAGCCTGACAGAATTGCCATTATTGACGCCTTAAGAGGATTTGCCCTTGCAGGAATAGTAATTTGCCATGTTGTAGAGAACTACATTGGAGCGCAGCCTCCAGGGCCATTTAACGAAGTCGTTCACCAAGGCCTTGCCGATGATATCGTAGATGGTTTTATCGGAATTTTTTTAAGAGGAAAGTTTATTGCCTTATTCTCATTTTTATTCGGACTTAGTTTCTTTATTCAAATGGATAATGCCAATCAAAAAGGGAGCTATTTCGGTGGTCGATTTTTGTGGCGTTTATTGCTATTACTGGTAATTGGCTTTGTACACAGTCTTTTTTACAGAGGGGATATTTTAACCGTTTACGCCGTTCTTGGTATATTTCTGATTCCTTTTTACAAAGTCCCAAATAAATGGGTGTTGGGTATTTCTGCCATATTATTTTTTGGAGCAGCACGGTTTTTGATTTTTTATCTAACAGGAGGTGACGCACTTTTTAGCGAAATGGATATAAATCCTGATAATCCTAAAATCCTGAATTACTATGACACCTTAAAAAATGGCTCTCTATGGGAGGTTTTTGCTACTAATGCCACGGAAGGCCATATAGATAAAGCTGAATTTCAATATGGTCTTTTCGGAAGGGGTTATTTTACCTTTGCCTTTTTTCTGGTAGGCCTATTTGTTGGTCGTTCCGGGTTTTTTAAAAGAATTCACGAAGAAAAAAAGCTTACTAAAAATATTCTGATTTATGCTTCCATCACATTAGTCTTATCGTTAATTGCAATGAGCGCTGCTTTTATGAGCATGGGACAAAATTTCAATATGAAAAGTTGGAATGCCATGTTAGGGTTTACCGCTATGGATATCAGCAATGCTGCAATGACATTGATTTATATCGCCCTGTTTGTAATTATTTACCGAAAAACTAAAGGACAGAAATGGTTGAATAAGTTTGTCCCCTACGGTAAAACGGCACTTACCAATTATGTAGCCCAGAGCATTGTCTTTACATTTATGCTGTTTGGTTGGGGTTTAGGCCTAATAGGAGAATTAAGACAGCTGTATACCTTTTTACTTGCCTTAGTTTTTATAGCCCTGCAGATGTGGCTAAGTAAAATATGGCTAAGGTATTTTTACTATGGGCCTTTAGAATGGTTATGGCGAAGCTTAACCTTCTTCAAAATTATGCCACTCAAAAGAAAAGATTAGCTATTATAAATCGCTTATATAACTGCCATATAAATCTTTAAAACGTACACCATCGGAAAAGCGATACTTACTCAATTTTTTATGGGCCACTAGCCCCCACAACACGAGCTCCTTTATAAAATAAGTTTCGTTTTTATCTAAATCTGGGTGATATTCTTTTAGCAGGCTATCCAACGGTGCGATAGAATCTAACTTTTCATGGTAGACTTTATCATCATCCTCATCTAATAGTTCGAAACCTCCTTGGTCAAAAAACCAAGCTGCGATTCCATCATATGGTGTCTCTGCATCTTTACGTTCCAATTTATTTATTTTTGGGAATAAAGTCGGAAACATAGTTTTAATGGCTTCTTCGATTAAAGTTTCTGCTACAAAGCCGGCACCTTCTTGTTCACCCTCATAAACCAATTCTATCTTACCGGTAATTGCCGGAATAACACCCATAAAATCACTTAAACGAACGGTCGTCTTTTTCTCACCTGACAACAATATTCTACGTTCGGCCGTACTCAATAGGTTTTCGAATGCCGTTATACTCAGACGGGCACTTACCCCACTTTTGGCATCTACGTATTCGCTATCCCTTGCTTCAAAACTAATTTGTTCCAATAAATCCATGGCTAATTCTGGCACATGAACCAAATCGGACTGTCTAGCATCAAGTTTAGCCTCTTGCTTAGTGATTCTTTTTGCGATATCGATATCTTCAGGATAATGGGTCAATATCTGTGAACCAATTCTATCCTTCAAAGGCGTAACGATACTACCTCTATTGGTATAGTCCTCTGGGTTTGCCGTAAATATAAATTGCAGGTCTAAAGGCAGGCGTAGTTTAAAACCTCTAATTTGAATATCGCCTTCCTGTAAGATATTAAATAAAGAAACCTGTATTCTCGCCTGTAAATCAGGTAGCTCGTTAATGACAAAGATGCAGCGGTTGGCCCGCGGTATCATGCCAAAATGTATAACACGATCATCGGCATAGCTTAATTTTAAATTGGCAGCTTTTATGGGGTCTACATCACCGATTAAATCGGCAACTGTAACATCGGGCGTAGCCAGTTTCTCATAAAAACGTTCATCTCGATGTAACCATGAAATAGGGGTTTTATCCCCTTTTTCTTTTATCAGCTCAATGGCATATCTCGATAAAGGATTTGTGGGGTCATCATGAATTTCAGAACCTTCTACAATGGGAATATATTCATCTAAAAGGTTCACCATTAGTCTTGCAAGTCTTGTTTTTGCCTGACCACGCAACCCCAATAGATTGATGTTGTGACGCGAAAGTATAGCCCTTTCCAATTCAGGTATTACCGAGTTTTCGTAACCCCAAACCCCTTTAAAAACATTTTCTTTTTTCTTTATTTTTTCAATGAGATTGTCACGCAACTCATCTTTAATACTTTTTGATTCGTAACCTGATTTCTTTAGTTCGCCTAATGTCTTAATGTTTCCTGTTTTCAACGTCATATATTTTACACCCATAAAGTCCCCTAAAGGGGACAATAATTTGATTAAACTTTTCTCGATAGATTCCTGCTTGCGCAGGAATGAGAACTATACTATTTTATTCTTTTTCTTCTATTGTTTTCGTAATCTTCAAAAATCATCTCTCCCAAACCTTTTAGGCCAGTATAGAATGCTTTGCCCTTATTCGCTTGCGTAAATTCACGAATAAATTGCATGAGATACGGGTCTTCCGCAATCATAAAAGTGGTAATGGGAATATGTAATTTTCTGGCCTGAGAGGCCATTGCATAACATTTCTCTACAATATACTCATCAAGCCCAACGCTGTTCTTATAATACGTTCCATCAGGCATGCGAAGACAACTTGGCTTACCATCGGTAATCATAAAAATTTGTTTGTTGGTGTTACGTTTTCTTCTTAGCATATCCATCGCTAACTGCAGACCTGCGACAGTATTGGTATGATAAGGCCCTACTTTTAAGTAGGGTAAATCTTTTATCGGAATGGGCCATGCATCATTGCCAAAAACCAGTATATCCAAGGTGTCTTTAGGGTATCGGGTCGTAATTAATTCCGCCAAAGCCATGGCCACTTTTTTGGCCGGCGTTATCCGGTCTTCACCATATAAAATCATGCTGTGGCTGATGTCTATCATCAGCACCGTACTCATTTGGGCTTTGCACTGTGTATCTTCAACAACTAAATCTCCTTCATCGAGCATGAAATTTCCGATGCCATGATTTATTTGGGCATTCTTAAGACTTTCCGTCATTGAAATGCGGTCTAAACCGTCTCCATAGCGATACTCCCTAAACTCGCCAGTATGCTCATCTCCTCTCCCCGATTTCCCTGTTTTATGATTTCCTGACCCGCTGCGTTTTATCTTCCCGAAAATTTGGTCCAATGCCCGCTGGCGAATCATTCGTTCTAATTTTGCCGTTATTGATATTGTACCTTTCCCTGAGCCTTCATCTCCTTCTTCACCCTCTTGACCCATTTTTCCCCCTCCATCTTCGAATTCCTCACGTATATACCCTTTAGCTTTTAAGTCTTCAATAAAATCTTCAATGGTATACTCATCGGTAGTCAGGTCATATTCTTTATTCAATTCGCGCAACCAATCTATAGCCTCATCAAAATCTCCAGAAGTATGTGTGATGAGTTCTTGAAAAATCTCAAAAAGTTTTTCAAAAGGAGATAAGTTTGGAGCCTCGTAAGGTGTAAAACGAAAGCCTTTTCTCATTTTCATAGCCATCATATAAAATTAACACATTCTACATTCATGGCTTAGGCTTTAAAGAAAACTTAACGCTTCTGTTTATGTTTGTATGGTGGAAAAAGAACTATGCTTTGGGTTTTATAACACTTCGCCCCTTTGGATCAAAGAACAATTTGGTATTACACAGTTTGAATTTCCTGATATCACGATAAACAAACATTTAGCGCGGCCCATTCCAGAACGTTTACGCATAGGCCATAAAATGGAATATGTTTTTGAGCAATTACTATCCGAATCAAAAGGTTGGCAAATTCTAGCGAAGAACCTATTGGTCGATAGAAATAAAGAACGCTTGGGAGAACTGGATTTTATTGTACACAACAAGGTTGAACAGAAGAATTACCACATAGAACTGGCATATAAATTCTATATTATCAATCCTGAAATCACAGAGCCTATCCACCGTTTAATGGGCCCCAATAAAAAAGATATGTTCTTTACTAAGTTGGATAAGCTAAAAAACAAACAATTTCCATTACTTTTTTCAAAAGAACTAGCATCACAACTAAACGAACTACGGTTAATACCTGAAGAACTAAAACAGGAAGTTTGTTTTAAGGCCCAACTGTTCGCCCCCTATGAAAACAATACAACCTCAATACGTCCTTTAAACAAAGATTGTATTGTTGGGAATTGGATTCGTTTTGATGATTTCAATACCACAGCATTTAAGCAATACGAATATTACATAACCTATAAACAAGAATGGGTTGTCAAGCCTACTTTAGACAGACGATATACTTCGCATTATGAAACGCTATTGGAAATCAATTTGAGAATGCTTAAACAAAATGCGCCGATGCTCTGGCTAAAAAAGCCGGATGATTCCATTGAGAAATTATTTGTGGTTTGGTGGTGAGGAGTTATAAATTACTTTTTTGATTTTTAAAACAGTGTTTTCATATTCAAATAGGAATAAATTTTTTGTTCTAAATTCAACAACAGGGGTTTTATTTTTAGGTTGATAGCTTCCTACCACCTCACCTTGCATTATGACAATGTCATCATACTCCTCAAAGTCTACAATTTTATGTTGCATTTTCGATATGCCAAATTGGCGTTGTTTTTTTAAATAATCCCCTAACCTTGCCCTTCCTCGAATAGTCTCTTGTCCAGGTGCCATATGCACAATATTTTCTGAGTATACTTGAAGCTGCTCTTCAACTGAAATTTCATTATTATCCAATATGGCCATAATTTCTTTTATCCGGTTTTTCAACACTCCATTTACCTCTTTTGGCTTCCGAACAAAAGTACCCTGATAGAAAAGTCCTGTTGGCTCATTCTCAGAATTATATTGAACTGATTTCATGAAATACATATCTTTTGACATCCATTTATACTCATATATCCTGTAAGTATTTTGGGGCTCACCTTCAAAAGTTATTTTCAGGGTGACATCGCCATTTTTCGAAACACTACCCTCGCCAATGCCGGCTCTTACCGCACCGAAACTTGATAAGTGACTCACCTTTTTGGTTACAGGATTATAAGACCAAAAAATATGCCCGTTAGGTTCAGGGCCATCAATGATAGAAAGTATGCTGTTAGATGTATTGATTTGTGTTGAAATTGTATGATGATTAGGAATGGTAATAATTTCAGTTTTATCTCCCCAATTTTGAGTCCATTTATCGTTCTTTAAAGTCCATTCGCCAATAAATTTTTGAAACGGGTTTTTTGATGTGAGTACTTCTGTTTTTCCATGGGTCTCAAATTTGATTGAAGTCTTTTGCGCAAAACTTTTAGCAACAAAAAGTAAAAATATAAGTATTCTAATAGCTATCATTGTTTTATTCTTTTGGTGTAGCGGGCATACTATGATTAATCATTTGCCTGTAGATTTTAATGCTATCATCTTCCATTCTTTTATATAGGGTCAAACCCTTTCCTTCAATATACGAAGGCTTCCCTTCCCAAGTCCACCCAACATAGTATTCCCCGAACTTCAAGGCATAATCGCCCATATCAATAACCCTCACACTTTTGGTCATTAAAGAATCCATTGAAACATCTGGGTTATAATGTTGGTCAAAATATTCCCTAATTTTTCCTTTACCGATAAAAGGTGGGACATAATAAGTCATATAAACAGCATCTTCGGCATAGGTCTTCATTTGACGTTTTGAATCGCCAGATAATATAGCGTCATAGACAAATTTTCGAATTTCTTCGATGTCTCTTTCCCATTGGCTACTAGGTATTATTTCTTTTGAATCCGATACGGCAACCGAAATAAAATTCAAGTTTTCAGCCTCAAAATAGTTTGAAGCTCCCAAAATATGAGCTATTATTTTAGGCGCTTTGTCTTCACTGAAAAGCCAATATGTTGTGTATTTTCCTTTATAATGAAATTCTTCGTTTTTAGGAGTTTTGTAGGTGTGCTCAAATGTTCCTAATTCAACGAAATACATACCCAAATCAAGAATTTCAAAGGATTTCTTACTAAGTTTTGAAGTTACCGTCTTTTCAAAAAATTGACTATAATATGCTCGGATTTTTGATTTTCCAACCAAGGATTTATGGTATTCCGGAAGTAAGGTTGCCTCATCACAGAATAAGGAGAGAGTACTTTCCAAAGACTCTGATTTCAATGCCTCAACCAGCTTTTGGCTTAGAGTCTTTATTTGATGAATTTTATCATTTGAATTTTCAAAACTAAAAGCGGAATGAAAAAATATAGATAAAAAGAATAAAATAGTTGCTTTTTTCATAATTCTAATTTATAGGTTCTTCATAGGGTTGAATGATTTCATGAATGGTAGCCCAACCCGAAGGACTTTCATCATACTGTTGTAAAATCACCAAAGTTCTACCACGGAAAATGAATGGTTTATCACCGTTTTTAGGAATAAGTCTGAGTCCAAAAAGCATTTGTTTTATCACCAAATCTCCTTTCTGTAGAAATAGCTCTTCATCACGTTCACCTATAAACTCTAAATCAAAATTTGCCATGGTTTCCCTAAGTCCATCTAAAACAGCTTCACGGCCAATTCTAAGGTTGTTATATCCCAGTGCCTTTACAACATCTGGATGATGATACAGCTTTATAGTTTCTATATCCCCTTTTTTAAAGGCCTCTCGAACAGCTAGCCCATTAGTTTCAATTTGTTTTACCACTTCATCATTTGGTATTTTCTCTTGGGAATGGCAGAAGAAAAGACTCAAACCGAATAAAATAGTTTGGACGGTGGTAATCGTAGAATTTATTTTCATAATAACTGGTATTAGTTTGTATCAAAGAAAACAGAAGAAAAAACTCTTTTAAAATGATATTGCCAATGAACCACAAATTATTGACGAGAAGATATTGTCGGTCTACGAAAGGCCTATCTACAGTGATAAATTTAAAGATTGTATTTCATCATTTATTTCATACCTGTTGTCAATTCAAGTTGTTATGGAAATCATTTATGATGCTATTTTAAGTATTTTTAATTGTTTCGAAACGCACTATGACAAAGTCAATGGTATCATATATAGTCAAGTACAAATTGTACCATTTAATATTCTGGTTTTTATATCATTATTTCTGGTGGTCTTTAACTAGTGGTAGTATTATTGAAGCGGCCCAAAATATTCTATTTTCGAATTACTCGATAAAGTTTCTTTTTTATGTGTTAATGCAGGCCTTTGGAGTATATTTTAATCTCTATTATTTAATTCCAAAATTTTTACAGAAGGGGAACTATTGGATCTATATACCAGCCTTATTGCTTACCGTATTATTAACTTCTGCCGGTATCATTGGTGGGTATTTTGTAAATTCAGCTGCAGTCGGCATACCATTTGAAGAACTTTTTAAAATAGCTCCTACAGAATTTTTCCAACTTTTTAAAACCAACGCGCTACCTTCTACTCTAGCCAGTATGACTTTGGCCATGAGTATCAAATTAACCAAAAACTGGATTTCTTCAGAAAAGAGACGTAATGCTGCTGAAAAAGAAAATTTGACAACCGAATTGAAATTTTTACGATCTCAATATAATCCACACTTCTTGTTCAATACTATTAATTCCATCTTTGTTTTGATTCATAAAAATCAAGATATGGCATCCGAATCATTGGCCAAATTTTCTGAATTATTGCGTTATCAATTGTATCAATGCAATGAACCTGAAATCGATTTGACCCAAGAAGTGAATTACCTCAAAAATTATATTGAATTGGAAACCTTGCGATTAGATTTATCGCATCTTGATTTGCAGGTAACCATTGAAAGTTCTAATACAAATGGATATAGAATAGCACCATTCTTATTAATGCCATTCGTTGAAAACGCCTTTAAACACGTATCACATTCTACCGATTTACGAAATTGGATTAGCATTGAATTAAAGATTCAGGATAACAGATTAGTATTAAATGTTTCCAATAGTAAACCAGGGCTTAGTCTTTCTAATACGGCAGAATCTTCAGGAATTGGACTTGCAAATGTAAAACGTAGATTAGAGCTGTTGTACCCAAATCATCATAAACTTGAGGTTTTAAAATCTAATAAAGAGTTTGCTATTTCATTGGAAATAGCAATGAAACAAGCAACGCAAGAGCATATTAAAATAGCTTAATCGACATGATAAATTGTGTTGTAATCGATGATGAACCTTTAGCCCGTGAGGGTATTAAAGCCTACCTGCAAAAAGTAGATTTTTTGAACTTTATTGGTGAGGGAGCCAACCCTACAGAAATTCATAAGATATCGGAAAAACAAACTATAGATCTTATTTTCTTAGATATTCAAATGCCATTAATGACAGGGCTTGATTATCTAAAAAACACTGCTAATAGACCCATGGTAATTTTAACAACGGCCTATTCGAGCTATGCTTTAGAAAGCTTTGAGTTGGATGTGCTAGATTATTTAGTTAAGCCTATTACTTTTGCCAGATTCCACAAATCAGCCGTAAAAGCTAAAGACTATTTTCAACTTACCACCAAAGGAGATTCAACTTCACACAAGCAAATTGATAACACTTATTTCTTTATAAAATGCGATTATGTCTACGAAAAGATTAAAATAGAAGATTTGGAATATATTCAAGCACAGCAAAACTATGTTGTTTTTCACACTAGGGAACAAAAATATATGACATTGATGCCTTTGAAGCATATTTGGGATATGCTACCAACTTCAAGGTTCATACAAGTCCATAAATCCTTCGTGGTCGCCATTGATAAAATCATGACACTAGAAAAAACAAGAATCAAGCTTACTATGGCAACCATTCCTTTAAGTCGTAACTACAAAGAAAATGTTCATAAAGTAGTGCTTAAGAGGTCAGTATTTAAGAAATAATGATTTTAAATGTTACTATTCCATAGCTGTCGATTAACTTCTAGACTCCAAAACTTTGACAATATCACTAAATGTAAATCCTTTGGCTTGAAGTAAAATCAAATAATGAAACAACAAGTCAGCGCTTTCATTTAAAAACAACTCATCATTATTGTCCTTAGCTTCAATAACGGTTTCTACGGCTTCTTCGCCTACTTTTTGGGCTATTTTATTGATTCCTTTTCTAAAAAGAGAGGCTACGTAACTTTTTTCGTCATCCTTATTTGCTTTACGACTAGCAATGGTGTCCTCCAGTATTGACAAAAAACCAAAAGAGGCTATATTTTCCTCGCCCCAACACGTATCTGTTCCAGTATGACAAGTTGGGCCAGATGGATTCGCCATAATTAACAAGGTGTCATTATCACAATCATTTTTGATACTTACTAGTTTCAAAAAGTTTCCACTCTCCTCCCCTTTGGTCCATAAACGTTTTTTAGAACGACTATAAAAGGTCACTTTTTGGGTTTCTTGTGTTTTATCAAAAGCTTCTTGGTTCATATAGCCAAGCATTAAAACTTTTCTTGTTTGAGCGTCTTGTATTATTGCCGGCACCAACCCATCACTATTTTTTGTGAAATCTATTTTCATAATTTATTTCTTATGTCAGTCTGAGCGCAGTCGAAGACCATTTACGTTTCTAAACATTTCGACTGTGCTCAATGTGACACTCAGTTATATTCTTACAGGAATCCCTTCCTTTTCCAATTCGTTCTTTAAATCTAAAATTTCAATTTCCTTAAAATGAAAAACACTAGCTGCCAATGCAGCATCAGCCTTACCCTTTTTAAAAGTGTCCATAAAATGTTTTACTGTTCCAGCACCCCCAGAAGCTATTATTGGAATATTTAGTTCTGTAGACAACTTGGCTAAGGCTTCATTGGCAAAACCGTCTTTTGTACCATCATTATCCATAGAAGTGAACAAAATTTCCCCTGCGCCCCTTTGTGCCACTTCTTTAGCCCAATCAAATAGATTTAGCTCTGTGGGCACTTTACCACCTACTAAATGCACCTTCCATTCACCATCTATTTGTTTGGCATCGATAGCAACTACAATACACTGCGAACCAAATTTGGCCACGAGATCATTTATTAAGTTGGGATTTTTAACCGCCGAAGAATTTATAGACACTTTATCCGCACCATTTTTTAGTAATCTATCTACATCTTCTACCGAAGAAATTCCTCCGCCAACAGTAAAAGGAATATTTAGTTTCTCAGCTACCTTATATACCAATTCTGCCAAGGTTTTTCTTTTTTGCTCCGTTGCAGATATATCTAGGAACACCAGTTCATCTGCACCTTCTTCTGCATAGCGTTGTGCCAATTCTATTGGATCTCCAGCATCTCTTAGGTCAACGAAATTGACTCCTTTGACCGTTCTTCCGTCCTTAATATCCAAACATGGAATGATTCGTTTTGCAAGCACTAGTTATCGTTTTTTATTTTTAAATCAATTCCGTCATAAAAGCCCAAATCCTTATTTTTCAATTGCTTGGTCCAAAACGCGATTTGGCCGGTATGATATGAATAGTGCTCAACTGCGTGAAGTACAACCCCAATTCCTGAAAAATAAAAACCCTGTACCTTTCTTTTTCTGACCAATTGCGCAAGTGAAGCATCATTGATAATTCTCTTGGATTTTTCCGCAGTTTCGGTTAGCATTAGTTGTAGCTCCTTCTTATTAAAACCAGAAATGGTATCAAATTCAATATCTCGTTTTCGGGTATCTTCTGTCTCTCCTAAAGATGAGATGATATATTGGCTCATATTACCACACAAATGTAAAATTAGGTTACCAACACTATTCAGGTTTTCGTTTGGACGTTTCCAAATATCCTCCTCTGAAAGTTGTTCTAATGAAATTGTATTCATTCGAGTACTTTCATCTAAACGATATATGGCATTTTGAATAAACTCTTCTCTTATTATTTCTTCCATCAGTTATTTTCTAAGATATAAGTTTCCAATTGCTTTAGGCTAATTCTATTTTCATAAATCGCCTTTCCTATAATAGTACCTTCACAACCGATTTCTTCTAGTCTCGGTAGCTCCGAAAAAGTCGATATACCACCAGATGCAACTAGTTTTACGTTAGGGGTTTCTTTTAGAATCTTCTTATATAAGTCGAAAGAGGGACCTTCTAACATGCCATCTTTCGAAATATCGGTGCAAATCACATACTGTATTCCTTTTCTGAGATAGTAGTCAATAAAAGGCAGCAACTCTTCTTTAGACTCTTCTTGCCAACCGGAAATGGCCACTTTTTCGTCCAAGACATCTGCTCCTAAAATAATTCTATCAGAACCATATTGGGTTATCCATCCGGTAAATAATTCTTTATCTTTCACCGCAATACTACCGCCAGTGATTTGCCCTGCACCACTGTCAAAGGCAATACGCAAATCATCATCAGATTTTAAACCACCTCCGAAATCAATTTTTAGATTGGTCTTACTTGCAATTTGTTCTAGAACCTTATAGTTTACAATGTGTTTGGCCTTCGCCCCATCCAAATCAACTAAGTGTAAATACTGGATTCCATGGTCTTGAAATTCCTTTGCTACTTCTACAGGGTTTTCATTATAAACTTTTTTGGTGTTATAGTCCCCTTTCGATAGGCGAACACATTTACCTTCTATAATGTCAATGGCCGGTATAATTCTCATAACTTAAATATTCAAGAAATTCTGAAGAATTTTAGCCCCATATTCACCAGACTTTTCAGGGTGAAATTGGGTTCCATAAAAATTACTTTTTTGTAACGCGGCGCTATAATCAATCCCGTAATTACAAGTAGCTATTGTTTCTTTGGTAATTGGAGCATAGTAACTGTGTACCTGATAAATAAAATCATTGTCCAACTCTTCAAATAGTGCTGATTTGAGCTTCTCAACTTTATTCCATCCAATTTGTGGAACTTTCAAACTAGAGTTAAACTTTATTACATCTACATCAAAAATTCCTAACCCTTTAGTAGTGCCTTCTTCAGATGAATTACACATCAATTGCATACCCAGGCAAATACCTAAAACCGGTTGCTCTAAATTTGGAATCAATTTATTTAACCCACTTTCATTCAGCTTTTTCATGGCACTACTTGCTTCTCCAACTCCTGGAAAAATAACTTTATCAGCTTCCTTAATAAGCGTTGAATTATTCGTCAAAACAGCATCAACACCAAGTCGTTGAAAGGCAAATTTGATACTTTGAATGTTGCCAGCACCGTAATCTATAATTACTAAATTCATAAAACCCCTTTTGTCGATGGTAAAACCATTTTATCAACATCCCTTTTTACGGCGACCTTTATCGCCTTTGCAAAGGCCTTGAATATTGCCTCTATTTTATGGTGTTCATTGGTACCTTCAGCTTTTATATTCAGATTTGCCTTAGCACCATCAGTAAATGATTTAAAAAAATGAAAGAACATCTCCGTTGGCATATCACCTACTTTTTCACGTTTAAACTCTGCATCCCAAACAAGCCAGTTTCTACCTCCAAAGTCTATAGCCACTTGAGCTAAGCAGTCGTCCATAGGCAAACAAAAACCATATCTTTCAATACCCAGTTTATCACCCAAAGCATCATGAAAAACTTCACCCAGAGCTATTGCCGTATCTTCTATGGTATGATGCTCATCAACCTCTAAATCACCGTCTACATGAATTTTTAAATCCATTTGGCCGTGTCTTGCCAATTGATCTAACATATGATCAAAAAATGCCAGTCCAGTTTTAATAGTTCCTTCTCCTGTTCCATCTAAATTGAGTTCAATCTTGATATCAGTTTCTTTCGTTTTTCTGTGGATTTTTCTGATACGAGTTGAAAGTTTTAAAAAATCATAAATCTTGCCCCAATCATTGGTTTCCAGAGCGATATAGTCAGAAAGGTCAGTCTCAGAAATACTTAATTCGTCAGTTCCTAAATGTGCTTTATCGTTAATAAAGATACCTTTTGCACCTAAATTTTTGGCAAGCTCCATATCTGTTAACCGATCCCCAATAACAAAAGAATTTGCCATATCATAATCGGCTGTCAGATAATGCGATAGTAATCCTATTTTTGGCTTTCTAGTATCTGCATTCTCATGAGGAAAAGTCTTATCGATAAGTACTTCATTAAAAACCACTCCCTCATTTTCAAAAGACTTTATAATGAAATTGTGAACTGGCCAAAAAGTGTTTTCAGGAAATGAAGCCGTACCCAAGCCATCTTGATTGGTAACCATTACCAATTCATAATCCATCTCTCTGGCGATTTTGCCTAAATAACCAAAGACTTTAGGGTAAAACTCTAGTTTTTCAAAACTATCCAATTGATAATCAATTGGCGGTTCTAAAGCCAAGGTTCCATCTCTATCTATAAATAATACTTTTTTACTCATAAATCCAGTTCTTTAAGTGCTGCCAATAGCTTTTTATTCTCTTCTCTCGTCCCTATGGTAAAACGCAAGGTGTTTTCACACATTGGCTGTGAACTTCTGTTTCTAACTACAATACCTTTATCTAACAATTGACCGTAGCGCATTTTGGCATCGTCAACTCTTACTAAAACAAAATTAGCATCACTCTTAAATACCTTTTGAACAAGGTTGAATTCTTTTAAAGTCTCTTTAAACTTGTTCCTCTCATTCAAAATTGCGCTTATCTGATTTGATACTTTTTTTTCATTGATAATCCCGATTAAAGCACGCTCTTGCGTTAATTCGTTAACATTGTACGGAGGTTTTATTTTCTTAAGTATTGTTATGATTTCTTCAGAAGCAAAGCACATGCCCAATCGTATACCCGCCATACCATAGGCCTTTGAAAGTGTTTGGGTAACTACTAAGTTTGGAAACTCATTTAATCTGCAAATCCAAGATTCAGTATTGGCAAAATCTATATATGCCTCATCAATGACAACCAAGCCTTGAAATTCATTAAGAATAGTTTCTATTTTTTCAGATTGAATAAGATTACCAGTAGGATTGTTCGGCGAGCATAAAAATAACAATTTGGTATGCGCATCAACTTTAGATAAAATGGCTTTCACATCAGGTTGAAAATCTTCATTAAGCAAAACTTCACAATTCTCAATCACATTTATATCTGACAATACTTTATACATGCCATATGTTGGCGGCAATGTAATTATGTTGTCTTTACTTGGCTCGCAAAAAGCCCTGAACAACAAATCCAAAATTTCATCACTTCCATTGCCTAGTACTATTTGCGATTCTTTTATGCCCTTTTGATTGGCCAATACCGCTTTAAGACTTCTTTGATGCGGGTCGGGATACCGATTAACACCGTTAGCATTAGGATTCTCATTGGCATCTAAAAAAATCATATCCGCACCCAAGGCAACGAACTCATCGCGTGCAGAAGAGTAAGGCTTTAAACCTCTGATATTTTCTCTAATTAATCTTTCTAATTTAAAACCCATCTTAATCTTTTAAGCTTTCCAATCTTAAGGTCACTGCATTTTTATGCGCTTGTAGCCCTTCTGCTTCTGCCATTAGTTCAATAGTCTTACCTAAATTCCGAATTCCCTGTTTGGTTATCTTTTGAAAGGTCATGCTCTTTAAAAAACTATCCAAATTAACTCCACTATACTGCTTTGCGTAGCCATTGGTCGGTAAGGTGTGATTAGTTCCCGAAGCGTAATCTCCAGCACTTTCAGGGGTGTAATTACCAATAAATACAGAACCGGCGTTCATTGTGTTCTTAATATAGAAGTCTTCATTTTCCACACAAACGATATAATGTTCTGGACCATATGCATTAATAAGTTGCAAAGCTGTTTCATCGTCTTCGACATAAATCAATTTGCTATTTTCTATCGCTTTTTCAGCGATATCTCTCCGTGGAAGTGCTTTCAATTGTTTGATAACTTCATCCTCTACATTTGTAATCATTTCCTTTGAAGTAGAAACCAAGATCACTTGACTATCCACCCCATGTTCTGCTTGACTCAATAAATCAGATGCAACAAAAGCTGCATTGGCAGAATCATCTGCAACCACTAATAATTCACTAGGCCCAGCAGGCATATCTATAGCGACTCCGTATCTGGTAGCCCATTGTTTGGCAACGGTCACATATTGATTGCCAGGTCCGAATATTTTATACACTTGAGGAATACTTTCTGTACCAAAAGTCATCGCTGCAATAGCCTGAATACCACCGACCTTGAAAACTTTATCTACACCACATAATTTGGCAGTATATAAAATGGCAGGATTTAGATTGCCGTTATTATCTGGAGGACTACACAGAACTATTTCTTTACATCCCGCAATTTTAGCAGGAATAGCGAGCATCAATATTGTAGAAAATAAAGGTGCTGTGCCACCTGGAATGTATAAACCAACCTTTTCTATTGGTCGTTTTTCTTGCCAACAGGTCACGCCCGGCATAGTATCCAATTGTATTCTCTCTGACACCTGCGCTTTATGAAACGCTTCAATATTTGATTTGGCCAAATTTATGGCATCTTTGAGTTCTTTAGCGAGTTGGTCTTCGGCATTACTGAACTCCATAGCAGCGACCAACATGTCTTTCAACTTTATGCCATCGAATTTTTGAGTGTATCTTTCGACAGCCGTATCGCCATTTTCATTTATCTCATTAAAAATACTGCCAACAATACCCTCAATATCCTCAAAAGATTGTGTTGGCCTTTTTAAAAGTGTTGACCACTCTTTTCTATTTGGATCGTAAATCGTATTCATTACAACACCATTTTTTCGATTGGACAAACCAAGATACCCTCTGCACCTGCCGCTTTTAACTCGTCTATGACTTCCCAAAAAGTATCTTTATCAATTACTGTATGTACTGAGCTCCAACCTTCTTCGGCAAGCGGCAAAACCGTTGGGCTACGCATACCGGGTAATAACGCCAAGATTTCATCAAGTTTGGGATTAGGCGCATTAAGTAATACATATTTCGATTGTCTTGCCCGTAAAACGGACTGTAATCGGAAACGTAATTTATTAAGAAGTAACTCTCGTTCTTCGCTTATTTTAGGCGATACCGCAAGAACAGCCTCGCTTTTTAGCATTACTTCTACTTCCTTCAAATTATTCTTGAAAAGTGTACTTCCACTAGAAACTATATCACAAATGCCATCGGCCAAACCAATATTTGGAGCAATTTCGACAGAACCATTGATAATATGCAAGTCAGCATTCACTCCCTTATCCTTAAGATATTTTTTAACTGTATTTGGGTATGAAGTGGCTATTCGCTTTCCTTCAAAATCCTTGACCGAATTATAGGCCACCGTTTTAGGTATTGCCAAAGAGACTTTGCATTTCGAAAAATTTAAACGTTCAGAAATTGTAATACCTTCTCCCTTTTCAATTAAAACGTTTTCTCCAATAATAGCTATGTCTACTACCCCATCCCTCAAATATTGAGGTATATCACCATTTCTTAGATAAAATACTTCTAATGGGAAATTACGGGCCGTTGCCTTTAATTGATCTTTACCGTTATCAATGGAAATGCCGGCTTCCTTTAAAATTTTAAGGGAATCCTCATTAAGCCTTCCACTTTTTTGAATAGCAATTCTAATCTTAGTCATTTCTAAATTTTAATATCCGAACAACCAAAAAGGTCAAAAAATAAAACCCGTTTGATTGCTCAAACGGGTTTTTACTATTTTGAAATACACAAAATATCGTTACCTCGCCTGAGCGTGTATTACGATATGATGATGTACATTGCTTGTCTTCATTATGCGGTAAAATTAAAACTTAATTTTAAGACAAAAAAGCAAATTTTAGTTATTTCCTAAAATTAGCGGTAAACCAGAATCTCCAGACCCTACAATGACCACTTTTGCATTTGGTGATTTTGAAAGTTCTAAAGTAGCATCTATACCTTTGTCTTGAAGAATTTTATCGGTTAATGAAGCACTTAAGATACGGTTAGCATCAGCTTTACCTTGGGCCTCAATCGTAACTTTTTCTGCCTCTTTTTTTGCGGTCACCAAGCGGAACTCATATTCTAAAGATTCTTGTTCTTGCCTTAATTTACGTTCAATAGCCTCTTTTATTGTATTCGGTAAGGTCACATCTCTAACTAAAACCTCATTCAGCTGAACATTTTGCTTATCTAAAATTTTCTTTGTTTCGGCAAAAATCTCATCTTGTATGGCATCTCGCTTACTTGAATACAATTGTTCTGGAGTGTAACGCCCCACAACGCTTCGTGCAGCACTTCGTATCGCAGGCTTAATTACTCGATCCAAATAATTTTCTCCTAAATTTTGATGTAAAAACCCTAACTCCTTATCAACCGGTTGATACCAGGCTGAGGCATCAATTTGAATTTCTAATCCGTTTGAAGAAAGCACCTTCATTTTCTCAAATAACTCTTGTTGTCTTACTTCGTAAACATACACCTTGTTCCAAGGTGCTACAATGTGAAATCCTTCTCCTAAAGGTGGTTTGTCAGTAACTACACCACCGCCAAAAGTTTTGTATAGTACTCCAGCTTCACCAGAGCCTATGGTGACCGCCGATTTAGAAATTAGAATAATTAATAAAATAATAATGAAAACCGCGGGTAAGGCAATTTTTGGTAATCTATCCATGTGTTCTTGTTTTTATAATAATCCGTTATACTTTCTTATCATCCATTCCGCTGCTAAGGCTAGTACCATTAGTGCCAACAAATAGCGAAAATCGATTAAAGATACTACATTTCGATTGCTTTTTTGAACAGGTTTAAATCTATTGTCTTTAGTTAAATCTTCTATGAGCGAACCAATTTGATCAGGGAAATACAATCGACCACCAGTTCGTTCAGCAAAGCGATCAAGTTTTTGATAATCAGCGGCTAAAAATTGATCTTCTAGATTAAAATCAAGAATTGTAAACTGTCCGGATTTTGATAAATTTTCTTCGGCGACGGAAACAGAGAATTGATAATTACCCGATGTTAGACCATCTAAACTTACATCATACTTATTTCCATTGAGCAACATTGGAAACTCCCTAGAAAAACCGGAATCTTTTTGGGTCAGTTTCAAATTGAGACTGGCGTTAGGGTCAAAAGTATAGGAGTTATCAAAATAAGAGCCAGATATCTTTGCATTGGTACTACCATCATACAGGTTTTCATAGCTGATAGACAATCTGCTTTTTTGTTTTACATCGGACAAGTAAAATATTAACTTGCCCATAAAATCGTCAAAGGTTTTAAAACTCCTATCATTTCTATAGGTCTGCACACGCCATTTCCAAATATTCTCTCCGAAAAGAACTGCTTCCCTAGCCTGATCTTCGCTGGTCACTAATAATAATGGGGAATTCAAATCAACTCCCTTAATACGTTGATTGGCTATGGCTTCGTAAGGCTTTGTAATAATTAAGTCCCCCAATTCACTGTCTAAAGGTGGATACGTGTCAAATGCCAATTCAGAAATATCATAAATGGAGAATGCGGCATTTTTTACAGGACGTATTTCTTCTTTTTGATTATAACTATCTTTTGAAAAACTAGTTTGAATTTTGTTTAAAAAATTCCAATCGGTTTTACTACCTGTAATGGTAAATAAACCCGCCCCACGCTTTTCAATAAAATCATATACGGGCTTAAAACTTGAATTTGGTTGATATAGTACAAACACATCATTATTCTCAAGTATATTGATACTGCTATTGGGTTTTATAACCTTTACTTCGCGTTGTTCATTGGCTTCAATAGCTTTTTTTAATGCCCCGATATCTGGATGTGAAATAGAACTTACCAAGGCAATGTTGGTTTTCTCATCGATAACTTCCAATGCAATTTCTTTGCTATTATTGATGGTGTTTTTTTCATTTTCCAATGCATCTATACGTATACTTAAATTTTTCACACCAACACTGTTGGCCTCTAATACGGTCTCTATTCTAGCACTAGTCTTGTTCTTATTAAAATTAATTGGCTGTTTAAAAACTAGTTTTCCATTTAGATAAATTTTAGCATTAGAACTTACCGAACGACTGCCTGAATATGAAATACTTGTTTCAATTGGGAATTTATTTCTAAGGAAAGCGTATTTATTGGCATTCACACGATCAACCTTCAAATCTTCGTAAGCGGTTGTATCACCTACGACAATAGGAAAAACATGAATTCTCTCATCCAATTTAAGAAACTCATAGTCTAAACCTAAAGTCTGATTACCATCTGTCAATAACACTAGAGCACTGCTAGCGTCTCCATAAATCTCATTTAAACTGTTTAAAGTTTCTGAAATGTTAGTTGTTTTATCTTCAAAAGTCAAAGAGTCGCCTTCAATGATCCGATTTCCTAATAAGTAAGAACTACTATTGAAATTGTTCAACGGAGCTTCATTGGCCTTTAATTGGGTAATACTATTAGATATAAGCTCAGTGCCTTCAAGAGTTTTTATTGAAGAAGAGTTATCTGCAACAACTATTAGGTTTGCTTTTTCAATGCTATACTCCTCTTTTATGAATTTAGGATTAATTAGCAATAGAAAACCAGAGAATAAAACCACAAAACGCAAAAAGCCAAGTACAATTTGAAGTTTTCCCTTTTTGCCCCGGTAGAAATATTGAAATAATACCAGACATAACGAGACTATCGCGGCAAGTAAAATCAATAATACCGTAACAGTCTTCATTATTCAATATTAAATTTGAAAAGTACCTTAGGTAAGCATACCGCCATCTACATTTAAAACTTGGCCTGTCACATATGCCGACAAATCAGAAGCTAAAAATAGGCAGGCATTGGCCACGTCTTCTGGAGAACCGCCTCTTTTTAACGGAATAGCATCGCGCCAACCTTGAACTGTTTTTTCATCCAGCTTATCGGTCATCTCCGTTTCGATAAACCCTGGAGCGATGGCATTGCAACGAATATTTCTTGAACCAAGTTCTAAGGCCACTGATTTCGTGAAACCGATCATACCGGCTTTAGAAGCCGCATAGTTGGTCTGGCCAGCGTTGCCCTTTACCCCCACTACACTACTCATATTTATAATAGAACCTTTACGCTGTTTTAAAAGGGTACGTTGTACAGCCTTAGTCATGTTAAATACAGATTTTAAGTTGATTTCGATTACGGTATCAAAATCATCTTCACCCATACGCATCAGTAAATTATCTTTTGTAATTCCTGCATTATTAATCAGTACATCTATTCCGCCAAAATCATCCAAAACAGCAGCAACCAGCTTTTCTGAATCTTCAAAACTTGCCGCGTTACTTTTATATGCCTTGGCTTTAACCCCAGCACCAGAAAGCTCTTTTTCCAAGGCTAAAGCTGGGGCTTCACTTGAACTATAGGTAAAGGCAACATTGGCCCCATGTTCTGCAAAGACTTTTGCAATTCCCATCCCAATTCCTCGGCTCGCACCAGTAATAATAACATTCTTGTCTTGTAAGAGTTTCATATACGTAAGCTATTAGATAACAAATATAAAAATATAAGAACCCTGCAAAAAGCAGGGTTCTATTTATTTTAAACGATATTACAAATTAATCTTTAATGGGCATTGGCGTTTCATAGTTGAATAAATAATCTACATCCAATTCTTGTACCTCACCCAATTTGGCCAATGCTTTGACATCTACATCATTTTTATTGCCTACAACCATTACATCGTAGGTTCCATTCTTGATATTTTCATTAAAAAAGGTAGACAAATCTGCAAGTGTCATATTTTTAATACTGTTATATATCTCTTCCTTATTATTCTCGGTAATTCCTCTTTTCTTCATTCTTTCAAAACTCCAAAAGATATTTGCTTTGTCCGTTCTTTCTGCAGCCAATTTCTTCAATGTAGCTTCTTTGGCCGAATTAAAATTATCTTCTGCTTCTGGCATATTGTTCATTAATTCCAACATTGATTCAACCGCTTGATTCAATTTATTGGCCTGTGTGCCAATATAGGCGTAAGTATAATTAGGGTCACCTGCTTTTGACGCATTACTATAACTGGCAAACGCAGAATAAGCCAAAGATTTTGATTCTCTCAACTCTTGAAAAACAATTGAAGAAAGACCACTACCAAAATACGTATTAAACAAACGTGAGACAGCCATATGCTTGGGGTCAAAAGTATCCCCTTTGGATAAAAATAATAACTCTGCCTGTACCATATCGTAATTCACAAAATAGACGTTGTCACCTGTCTCTTTATGGACATATTCTTTTAGTTCTGGATATGGTTTTATTTCGCCTACTTTATGATTATTGGCTATTGCAGATTTTGCCTGCTCCAAATCTTTACCGTAATAGAAAAAGCGATGGTTATAATTCTTTAAGTCTTTTACAACATTAACAAGCTCTTCAGGATTCATTGCTTTTAGCTCGGCGATAGTAAAAATATCTCTCAGACGAGAATTTTCTCCATAAACGCCATAACTATACAATCCATTCCAAAGTATTTGACCCTTATCCGTCTTTGTGTCCTCACGAGATTTTGCTATTGATAAGACATATTTATCATATGTTTCTTGATTAGACTTAGCATTGTCCCACAGGCCTTCAAGTAACGATAAACCCTTGTCTAAATTTTCTCTAAGCCCTCTCAAATAAAGTATAGTCTGATCATTTCTAGCAGTGACACCGTAATCAACCCCAAGCTTATAGAACTCTTGGCTAACTTCATCTGGAGTCATGGTATCCGTACCCAAATATTTCAGGTAGTTAACGGCTAAGCTTAATTTTTTATCATGATCACTGCCCATATCAAATATGATGTTCATCTCCATCAAATCGTTAAGCTTATTAGGAACATAAGCAAGCTCTTGCCCACCATCTAAATCAACGGTTTCAATAGCTTCTTGATAGTTTATAAAACTAGGCTTGAGCCCAGGAGTTTCCATCTTTTCAAAATTGGCAACAAAGGCTGATTTTTTATCCCTATTCAATTCAATAGGGGTAATACCAGGGTTTTCAACCTTCACCAAATCTTTCACCTCCCCTTGTCTTTTATAAACTGCAACGTAATTATCGGCGTAATATGAATTTGCGAAATCAACAAGCTCTTGCTTAGAAACTTTTTTCATCTTATCAAACATGCTAATTCTATCTTTCCAATCTTGAAAGTGAACAAACGCATTTACATAATCATAGGCAACATTAGATGCATTTTCATAATTACGCATTTGACTTAGTTTTAAATCATTTATCACCGCATCAATAAGCCATTCTTCAAAGTTTCCTTTTTTAATTTCATCTATTTGACCTAAGATTAGGTCTTTTACCTCTTCTAAAGTCTGGCCAGATTTTGGGTTGCCATAAAAAATATGCATCCCATAGTCGTTCAAAAACTGCGTGTACGAGCCCGCGCCCTGAACTAATTGTTTTTTATTCAAGTTTAAATCGATAAGACCTGCCGTAGAATTATTGAGGATCATATCAATAAGATTTACTTTTATTTCATCCTCGCTTCCCATTGCTTTCCCTCTAAAAGCAATATTTACTCTTTCATTTTCAGGACCAAAAACTTCGCGTTCAACTATACCTTGCAGTGGGTCTTCCGTTGGGCGCTCTGGGTGGTTGACTTCTTTATATTCAAACTTGCCAAAAGTGTCATTTACCTTTTTTATAGTATCGTCAAAATCAATATCACCCACTAAAATAATAGCCATATTGTTAGGCACGTAATACTTGTTGAAATAGTCATGAATGGCCACCATTGAAGGATTTTTTAGATGCTCTGAAACACCAATAGTTGTTTGCTGACCATAGGGGTGCTTTGGAAACAAGGCGTCATTCATAGCATAAGCAGCTCTTCTAAAATCGCTGTCTTGACCTCTATTAAATTCCTCATATACTGCTTCTAGCTCCGTATGGAATATTCTTAAAACTAATTGACTAAAACGTTCACTTTCAACATGTAACCATTTGTCTAGGCCATTACTTGGAATTTTATTCACATACACGGTCTCTTCATGCCATGTCCACGCATTAGTGCCTTCTGCCCCGAGAGAACTTACCATTTTATCATATTCATTGGCAATCGATAGTTTTGAGGCTGCATTAGAAACTTCATCGATTTGTTTGTATATAGCTTTCTTTTTATCAGAATCACCCTCTGCTTTATGCATTTCATACAAATTGGATATAGAATCTAATAACACCTTTTCTGATTCCCAATCTTGGGTACCTATCTCATCGGTACCTTTAAAGACCATGTGCTCCAAATAATGCGCAAGACCTGTGTTGTCAGCCGGATCATAAACAGACCCTGCCCTAACGGGAATAAAGGTTTGAATTTTTGGCTCTGCTTTATTTTGACTTAAATAGACCTTTAAACCATTTTCTAAAGTATAAAGTCGTAAGCCCGTTGGGTCATTTGAAACAGATTCATAGGTAAAGCCATTTTCATCTGTATTTGTTGTTACTTCAAATGTGTCTTCTGCAGTCGGTTTTTTGCAACCTGCTAACACTAACAGTAATAATGTAGTAAATAAGAATGTTTTTTTCATTTTCCGTTTTTTGATTAGTCATAAAAAAACCATCAATTGAAAACAACTAATGGTTCACTGTAACAAAATATGTAGACTTAGCGAATACTACAACTACATTACCACTTCTTTAACTTTTTTACCTATTTCAGCGGGCGAATCAACAACGTGAATACCGCATTCTGACATAATTTTTTTCTTAGCCTGAGCCGTATCATCACTGCCTCCGACTATAGCACCAGCATGACCCATAGTACGGCCCGCGGGAGCTGTTTCACCTGCAATAAAACCAACAACGGGTTTTTTACTGCCACTCTCTTTATACCAATGTGCGGCATCGGCCTCTAATTGACCTCCAATTTCACCAATCATAACAACACAGTCCGTTTCGGGGTCATTGATCAGCATTTCAACAGCTTCTTTGGTCGTTGTACCTATTATTGGGTCTCCACCAATACCTATAGCCGTAGTAATTCCTAATCCCTGACGCACTACTTGATCGGCCGCTTCATACGTTAACGTACCTGATTTTGAAACGATACCGATATTTCCTTTTTTGAAAACAAAACCTGGCATGATACCTACTTTAGCTTCACCAGGAGTAATAACACCAGGACAGTTAGGACCTACCAAAGTACAGTCCATATTTTTTATATAGTTATTTGCTTTAACCATATCAGCTACAGGAATACCTTCTGTGATGGTGATGATAACCTTAATTCCCGCATTAGCAGCTTCCATTATTGCATCAGCCGCGAATGCTGGAGGAACAAAAATAATAGAAGTATCTGCTCCAACTTTTTGCACAGCCTCTTCTACTGTATTGAATACAGGTTTATCCAAATGTGTTTGACCACCTTTGCCTGGCGTTACACCACCAACGATATTGGTACCATACTCTATCATTTGTTCAGCATGAAAAGTACCTTCGCTGCCTGTAAAACCTTGTACGATTATTTTTGAATCCTTATTTACTAAAACACTCATAGTTTTTTCTTTGTTAACGTTGACAAAAATAGTGGTTTGAAAAGCAAATGAAAAGTAATCATCAGCTATTTATTTTCTAATTTTTTAAGAATTGACGGCATATTTTTAATGGTGGCCAGTTCTTTCATTTTGGCTCTTGCCTCTACCGCAGGGCTCCCAAAATAGGTTTTGCCACCTTCAAGTGAGTTAGCAACACCAGATTGTGCATAAACTACAACACCTTTACCAATAGTAATTCCGCTTATAACCCCTACTTGACCCCACAAGGTAACTTCATCTTCTACGACCACACAACCAGCAATACCGGTATGTGAAGCGATTAGGCATTTTTTGCCTATCACCGTATCATGCCCAATTTGTATTTGATTGTCAAGTTTACTGCCTTCACCTATTGTTGTATCACCTGTGACTCCCCTGTCTATAGTACAACTAGAACCAATATCTACATTGTTTTCTACGACAACCTTACCGCCGGATACCAATTTGTCAAAACCTTCTGGCCGTTTTTTGTAGTAAAAAGCATCAGCCCCTAAAATAGTTCCAGCATGAATGGTTACATTGTCACCAATAATACAGTCATCATAAATAGCCACATTGGAATGTATGAGACAATTATTACCAATTTTTACATTGTTTCCAACGAAAGAATTTGGTTGAATTACAGTATTCTCACCAATTGTTGCCGTCTCGGAAATTGATGCATTAGAGGCTACAAATGGCTTAAAATGTTTAGTAAGTTTATTGAAATCCCTAAACGGATCATCAGAAATTAAAAGGGCCTTCCCTTTCGGACAATCAACCACCTTATTTATTAAAACAATCGTAGCAGCCGAATTTAGGGCTTTGTCGTAGTATTTGGGATGGTCTACAAAAACAATGTCGCCTGGTTCGACCACATGAATCTCATTCATCCCTAAAACCTCAAAATCTGAAGCCCCAATAAACTCAGCATCTATTAAACCTGCAATTTCTTTTAAGGTATACGGTTTTGGAAACTTCATTCAGATTTATTCTTTTACCCGCTCTAAATAAGCTCCTTTTTCGGTATCAATCTTAATTTTATCACCTTCGTTGATGAAAAGTGGCACATTAATTCGTGCTCCTGTTTCTACTACAGCTGGTTTGGTGGCATTTGTAGCCGTATTACCTTTTACACCAGGTTCTGATTGGGTTACCTCTAAAATAACACTTGCAGGCATTTCTACAGAAAGTGGCATGCTGTCTTCGGTATTGAACAAAACCTTGACCACTTCCCCTTCTTTCAATAAATCAGGTGCATCTAAAGTTTCTCTTTGAAGCGTTATTTGATTATAATCATCTGTATTCATGAAATGATAAGTATCACCCTCTGGATACAAATATTGGTAGGATCGCGTTTCAACACGAACATCGTCAATTTTATGCCCTGCGGAAAAAGTGTTGTCAATAACCTTGCCGGTCGTAACGCTTTTTAGCTTTGTTCGCACAAAAGCCGGTCCTTTACCAGGCTTCACATGTAAAAACTCAATAATTTTAAAAATATCATGATTGTATTTGATACACAACCCTTTTCTAATATCTGATGTACTTGCCATAATTAATTTGTGCTAAAATATCCTTTCATGATTCCACGTTGAGAATCTCTTATAAATTGTAGTATTTCGTCTCGTTCTGGAGTCGCTTCCATTTCGGCCTCGATAATTTCGGCCGCTTGGGAATTATTGTAATTTTTTTGATAGAGTATTCTATAAATATTCTGAATTTCTCTAATCTTGTCTGATTCAAATCCTCTTCTTCGTAATCCAACAGAGTTTATACCAACATACGAGAGCGGTTCACGTGCGGCCTTAACAAAGGGAGGAACATCTTTTCTAACCAAAGAACCTCCTGTTACAAAAGCGTGCTTACCTATCGATACAAACTGATGCACAGCAACCATACCTGCCAAAACTACGTTCTGACCAATGGTTACATGCCCGGCCAATGTAGAATCGTTACTGAAAATGCAACCATCACCGACAAAGCAATCATGAGCAACATGGCAATACGCCATAATCAAACAATTTTTGCCTATTACGGTTTTCATGCGGTCTGCGGTACCTTTATTTATTGTAGCGCATTCTCGAATTGTAGTATTATTGCCTATTTCTACTGTAGTTTCTTCTCCTTGATATTTAAGATCCTGTGGCGGTGCGGAAATTACGGCACCTGGAAAAATATTGCAATTCTTACCAATTCTAGCACCTTCCATAATGGTCACATTTGAACCGATCCAGGTTCCTTCGCCAATAGTGACATTATTGTGTATGGTAGTAAAGGGCTCTATCACTACATTCTTTGCAATTTTTGCCCCAGGATGCACATAAGCAAGTGGCTGATTCATATTATTCGCCTTTTGTTTTAACTATTTGGGCCATAAGCTCGGCTTCTGATACCAATTTTCCATTTGCATATGCATATGCCTGCATATGGCAGATACCCCTTCTAATTGGGGAAATCAAGTCGCATTTAAAAATCAAGGTATCGCCTGGTACTACTTGCTGCTTAAATTTTACATTATCAATTTTCATGAAGAAGGTAAGATAATTTTCTGGGTCCGGAACGGTACTCAACACTAGTATACCACCGGTCTGAGCCATTGCTTCAACTTGTAAAACACCAGGCATTACTGGCGCACCAGGGAAATGACCAACGAAGAAAGGCTCGTTCATGGTTACATTCTTTACGCCTACCACATGCGTATCGGACAACTCCAATATCTTATCGACCAATAAAAATGGAGGGCGATGCGGAAGCATATCCATAATTTGATTGACATCCATTAAGGGGGTCTGATTCAAATCATAACTGGGTACCTTATTTCTTCTTTCTATCTTAATGATCTTGGCCAGTTTTTTTGCAAACTGCGTGTTTACATAATGCCCAGGTTTATTGGCTATTACCTTGCCTCGAATACGGGTTCCGGTCAATGCCAAATCTCCTATTACATCTAATAATTTATGACGAGCGGCCTCATTGGGTTGATGCAAGGTAAGGTTATCTAAAATTCCATTGGGCTTAACGGAAAGCTTCTTTTTATTGAAAGCCTTTTCTAGCTTTTTCATGGTGGACTCAGAAATTTCTTTATCCACATAAACAATAGCATTGTTTAAATCACCGCCTTTTATAAGTCCGTGTTCTAACAACATTTCAAGTTCATGTAAAAAACTAAAGGTCCTAGCATTGGATATTTCATCCTTAAAATCGGACATTCTCTCTAAAGTTGCATTTTGGGTACCTAACACTTTAGTACCAAAATCAACCATTGTAGTTACCTGATATTCTTCAGAAGGAATTATAGTAATTTCACTACCAGTTGCTTCATCCTTATAGGAGATTACATCTTTTACAATGTACTCATCGCGCTCTTGTTCTTGATCTACGATTCCAGCCTCTTCGATAGCTTCCACAAAAAACTTGGAAGACCCATCCATTATTGGAGGTTCCGGGGCATCCAATTCAATCAGCACATTGTCCACATCAAGACCTACCAACGCCGCAAGAACATGCTCTGAAGTCTGTATTTTTACGCCATTCTTTTCCAAATTGGTGCCACGCTGCGTATTTATGACATAATTTGCATCAGCTTCAATAATAGGTTCTCCTTCTAAATCAACACGCTTAAAAGCATAACCGTGATTTTCTTGTGCAGGAACGAACTTCATGGTGACGTTTTCACCCGTATGTAGCCCAACACCTTTTAATATTACTTCTTTGGCAATTGTACGTTGCTTCACATCAATCGTTTTTATTGTCAATTTTCTTTTCTAAATTATGTATTTGATTAACCAGTTTTGGAAGGTTCTTAAAATGCACATAAGATTTATTGTAATCTCCATAATTCAAAGCAGGTGAGCCTTGCAGCACTTCATCATCCTTAACATTTCTTCCAATACCTGATTGTGCCTGAATTCGTACTCGATCACCAATAGTG
Source organism: Croceitalea marina (assembly GCF_042684265.1). NCBI lineage: Bacteria > Pseudomonadati > Bacteroidota > Flavobacteriia > Flavobacteriales > Flavobacteriaceae > Croceitalea > Croceitalea marina. The sequence continues at coordinate 218,495 of NZ_JBHULB010000005.1, forward strand.
ATATGGCCAACGATGCCTACTTGACCACCAATCAGGCAGTGCTTACCAATTTTGGTAGAACCGGCCACACCGGTTTGAGCGGCTATTGCCGTATGTTCACCGATTTCAACATTATGTGCTATCTGTATCTGATTGTCGAGCTTCACCCCTTTTCTAAGAATCGTTGAGCCTAAAGTTGCGCGGTCTATCGTAGTGCCAGCACCTACATCTACATTATCTTCTAAAATTACATTGCCCGTTTGCGGCACCTTACTATATTCTCCTTTTTCGTTCGGGGTAAAACCAAAACCATCGGCCCCGATTATGGCACCACTATGAATTACACAACCATTACCAATAATGGATTCTGAATATACTTTTGAACCGGCAAAAAGTTGAACATTATCACCTATGGTTACATTATCTCCAATGTATACATTTGGATAGACTTTTACATCATCACCAATCTTAACATTCTCACCTAGATATGAAAAGGCCCCTAAATAAAATCCTTTGCCATAACTCGCACTTTCAGAAACAAAAGACGGACTTTCAATGCCTACCTTATTATTTTTTACTTGATTGTAATATTCTAAGAGTTTTGAAAAAGACTTGTAGGCATCTTCGACCTTTATCAACGTTGTAGAAAGAGCCTGCTCAGGTATAAAGTCTCTATTTACGATGGTTATTGAAGCCTTTGTGGAATAGATATAGGGGGTATATTTTGGATTCGCCAAAAAGGTCAGAGAACCTGATTCTCCCTCCTCAATTTTAGAAAGTTTATGAACGGCGGTCTCTGGATTACCTTCAACTTCTCCTTCTAAAATTCCGGCAATTTGGGTGGCAGTAAATTTCAAACGTTTAAAATTTTATACTTTGTAAAAACAAAATTCTCATAAAATTTAAGGACGTGTGTAACTACTTGCTTCACGCGTTCTCTCATTTAAAATAAATCCAGAATTAATGAAATGTTCTGGTTTTACTTTTTGAGTATCGTTTCATTTTGGCAAAAGTAAGAAAATTTGTCAAACGCTTTCCTTCGGATAGCAAACATAGTACTTCGTAACCGTATTTGACAGTGCCTTTAAATTGAGATGGTCAGATGCTTTGGCCACATCTGTAAGCTTACCATTTTTTCTTAGAATGTTGATATTCTGATACTTCTCATTGTAAGCCCTATTGCTAATTACTCCTGAAAAAACGAAATAAGACAATTCTTCTTCCTTGACCTTATAATTCGCCATCACCCACTCCTTTTTTGTAGAAATTCTATTATCTTCAATAGGCTTGTTCTTGATTTTTATGTGTAACAGATTCCTGTTTAACAACATTGAGGCTAATTTAGATAGCACAAAATCTGGATGCGACTGCCAAGATTTTAATGCAGCTAAAACATCAACATCGTCAAGCAAAGCGAATATTTTTAATGCCTCATTCTCAAAATCAAGAGAAGTATTTTGCTCTAAAAAAAATAACAAGGCCTTGGAAGCGGCTACTTCCTGCCCTTCTAAAATAAGTTGTCTCGCTCTTTTGATAACTTTTATTACCAATTGCTCGGCTACTAAACTGGTCTTATGTAAATAGACCTGCCAATACATAAACCTACGGGCCATTAAAAATTTTTCGACCGAATAGATGCCTTTTTCTTCAACCACCAGTTCATTATCATAGACATTAAGCATAGTTATCAACCGATCAGAACTGATATTTCCTTCTGCTACCCCAGTATAGAAGCTATCTCTTTTTAAATAATCCAAACGGTCCATATCCAATTGACTGGAAACCAATTGGTTTAAGAATTTCTTGGGATGTTCTCCTTTAAAAATAGAAATCGCGGTACTTAAAGCGCCATTGAACTCGTTGTTCAAAGATTTCATAAAATATAGGGAGATTGCTTCATGATCCGTATCTAAAACCAAAGTATGCTCAAGCGCATGGGAAAAAGGACCATGACCTATATCATGCAATAAAATTGCTGCCAACAAACCAGTTTCTTCTTCTTCGGTAATTTCCACTTTTTTAAAACGCAGCACTCGAATCGCCTGGCGCATAAGGTGCATGCTGCCTAATGCATGATGAAAACGCGTATGATGGGCACCCGGGTAAACCATAAAAGACAAGCCCATTTGCGAAATTCTACGAAGTCGTTGAAAAAAAGGATGCGCAATCAAGTTGAAAATAAGTTCACTGGGAGTGCCAATAAAACCGTAGATTGGATCGTTAAATATTTTAAGCTTATTGGTCTGTGCCAAGTTTAATGATTTTTGAACATTTGTTTTTCAAATTTATGCATTACTAGTGAGACCCTATAGTAAAGTTCAGGGTCGGTTCAACTATCATTTCTAAAAGCTTACTTTTAAAAACGAGTTTCACTGATATGAAGAAGATTTCCATTCTGTGGGTCGATGACGAGATAGACCTACTAAAACCCCATATTATATTTCTTGAAAAGAAAAATTACCTAGTCACCACATGCCAAAGTGGGCAAGAAGCCATTGAAGAAATCGAAAAAACAACTTTTGATATTGTTTTTCTTGATGAAAACATGCCAGGAATTTCTGGATTGGAAACGCTTACGGAAATTAAACAAATCGATGTCTCACTACCTGTGGTAATGATAACCAAAAGTGAAGAAGAATACCTTATGGATGAGGCTATCGGAAGTAAAATTGCCGACTATCTGATTAAACCCGTAAATCCAAATCAAATTTTATTGAGTCTAAAGAAAAGCCTTGACAATTCTAGACTGGTATCTGAACGCACCACGGCCAACTACCAACAAGAATTTCGGAAAATTGCGATGGACCTTTCTATGGTCAACAGTTATGAAGAATGGGCCGAGTTATATAAAAAATTGATTTTTTGGGAGTTACAGTTGGAAGAAATAGAAGATTCTAGCATGTTCGAAATTCTAGAATCGCAAAAGGTTGAAGCAAACTCGCAGTTCAGCAAGTTTATAGACAAACGCTACACCGATTGGTTTGAAGATGAGGATGGCCCCATAATGTCTCACACCCTTTTTAGAAAGCTTATCAAACCCGAATTAAAGGATGAGAAAACGCTATTGGTGGTAGTTGATAATCTACGATACGATCAGTGGTTGGCTTTTGAAGAAACCCTTTCTACATTTTATAAAAAGAAAAAAGAAGTACCCTATTTCAGTATTTTACCTACTGCCACCCAATATGCCCGAAATGCCATATTCTCTGGCCTTACCCCTTTGGATATGGAAAAACAGCACCCCAATTGGTGGAAGAACGATACCGATGAAGGCGGAAAAAATCTTTATGAAAAAGAATTTCTAGGAGCACAATTAAAACGATTGGGGCTTGACCTGAAGTGGGAATACCATAAGATCAGCAATCTTAAGCAAGGGAAGCAACTGGCCCATAATTACAAAGCACAGAAAGATAATGATTTGACCGTTTTGGTATACAATTTTGTGGACATGCTGTCCCACTCCAAAACCGAAATGGAAGTTATAAAAGAACTGGCAAGTAATGATAAAGCCTACCGTTCATTGACGGTAAGCTGGTTTAAAAACTCCCCGCTTTTAGATATTATCCAACAAGCGCAAAGTTTAGGACAAAAACTGATCATTACTACGGATCATGGCACTATAAATGTTAAGCATCCTTCTAAAGTCATCGGGGATCGGGAAACCAGTTTAAACCTACGCTATAAAACAGGGCGTAGTCTTACGTATGAGGATAAAGACGTTTTGGCCGCAACGGACCCTAAGAAAATCCACCTGCCCAATATCAATGTAAGTAGCTCTTATATTTTTGCTAAAAACGATTTGTTTTTTGCCTACCCCAACAACTATAACCATTATGTAGGGTATTATAGAAATACCTATCAGCACGGAGGCGTAAGTTTAGAGGAAATGATCATTCCTTTTGTAGTTTTGGAGGCAAAATAATTCTATATGGAGTTACGATTTACTATCGAGGAACTTAGCAAAGTTTCCAAAGAACTGCTTTCCAAATTTGATAAAAAAATTATCTGTTTTTATGGCCCAATGGGTGTTGGTAAAACCACGCTTATTAAGGCAATCATTAAAGAATTGGGGGTTGTAGATTCGGGTAACAGCCCAACCTTTGGTTTGGTTAATGAATACCATAATGCGAAAGGGGAATTAGTAGCTTACCATTTTGACTTCTATCGCATAGAGAATGAAGAAGAAGCCTTAGATATGGGCATTGATGACTATTTTAATTCTGATGCTTATATTTTTATTGAGTGGCCAGAAAAGATAGCCGGACTACTCCCAGAGGATAGTACAAAAATTCACCTACACCTCATCGATGAAAACACCCGTCTAATCGAGTATTAAATTTCTTAACGTATTGTTAATTGAAGTTTTTTTACCTTAAGACCACGAGAACGATTCATCTGCCCAAAAGTTAAGTAAGTCTGTCAAAAGACAGTTTTCATCGGTAAAATGCATATTTTATCGTTGAAATTACTTACTTTTGTAACGAATGAATTCATTTATTAACCAAAATTTTTAGTTACGATGAACACTAGAAAATTATTTTTTGGATTTTTGGCTGTTGCCTTTTTGGCAATGACCGCTGTATCAACTACTATCATTTCTGATGATACTTTAAGTGATACTAGTGAAGTAAAAAGATCTATTATTAAAAAAGAGTAGTCTTTTTGCGCATTATCTTTTAAAAAACCCTTTTTAAATAAAGGGTTTTTTTATGCAATAATCCGAAATAAATTGAGTTATTACCTATAATGAAAAAAAAACAATCTGCACAAAAAAGATTAATATTTGAAGGGTTCATAGCCCTATTTGTCGCATTGTCTCCTATCTTATTTTATTCCTATAAATACTTACCCGAACAAAAGATTATAGATTTTGTTTTTTTTAATATTGGGTCAAACGGTTTTGAAGATGCTTCAACGGCAATCTATTTCTATTTGACAAAACTTATTCCTTTACTTTTATTAATAATCTGGTTTGTAACAAGTAAGCAGTGGTGGTACCATGCTATTCTAATACCCATTGCCATGTATAGTTTCCAGTTGTATAGTGCAGTTTCAAATACAGGAAATATCGATGAAAATGAAATTTTATATGTAGTAGCAGTTTCTATGGTTATTATACCTATTGTCTATTTTATTAGAATCAAATTGGTAGATAAGTATGTACATGGTATTGATTTAAAAGCAATGGATACTGAGCTACAAGTACTCAAAGCTAAACAAGAGCTTAGAGAGGAACGAGAGAAACTAGAGCAACGTAAAGAGACACTCTCAAAAAAAATGTAGGTATAAATCTGTTGTACAGTTTGTAATTTATAGGTTCCAAAAACCGTCATGTCGACAGAGCTCAACACATGCTGTCATTTCGAACGGAATGGAGTGAATGTGAGAAATCTAAAAACACCTCACCTATAAGTAATTGTTTATATGCGATTTCTCAATCGCAGCAGGACTACTCATTTCGAAATGACTCGAAAAGCAACTCCTCTTCATTTCGAGTTTTTTAATAGTTATTAGTTAACCTATTTCGACAATACTTCGGCAGGTTCAGTATGACATAACAATATGACATTCTTTTATACTTTTTATACAGGCTCAAATAATTATAATTTTTTGAATAGCTTTACGGTAAGGTATAAATTAAATTTTCAGTTTAACAACTAATGGCGCAACCATCCTCACCGTTTAGCAAACAGCAACTATTACCTCAAGAAGAAACTTTAGAAGTCCTTAAACAAAAGGGTGAGCTTTTTATTGGCCTGCCCAAAGAAAACCAATTTCAAGAAAAACGTATTTGCCTTACCCCTGATGCTGTTAATGCGATAACCGCACATGGGCATCGTGTTCTTATAGAGGCTGGTGCAGGTGAAGGGGCCAATTATTCAGACTTAGATTACACCAATGCAGGCGCCGAAATTTCGAAAGACATCAAAAAGGTTTTTGCCTGCCCTATTGTTTTAAAAGTAGAGCCCCCTACCCTTGCAGAGATTAGCATGTTGAATCCGCAGACGATTGTGATATCCGCGCTCCAAATAAAAACTCAAAACAAAAAATATTTTGAGGAGCTTGCCAAAAAACGAATCACGGCCATTGCTTTTGAGTACATCCGTGATGAAGACGGTAAATACCCTGCGGTGCGCTCGCTGAGTGAAATAGCCGGTATATCCTCTATTCTAGTGGCGTCAGAACTTATGGCAACCACCAATAAGGGCAATGGTCTTATGTTCGGTAATATTAGCGGTGTGCCACCTGTAGAGGTCGTTATTATCGGTGCTGGTACCGTTGGAGAATTTGCCGCACGTTCTGCACTCGGGCTCGGTGCAAACATTAAAGTGTTCGATAATTCTATTACCAAGCTTAGAAATATTCAGACCAACCTTAATAGAACAATTTATACTTCTACCATACAGCCAAAGAATTTGCTTAAGGCGCTAAAACGTTGCGATGTCGCTATTGGTGCCACAAGGGGTCAAGATAGATCTCCCGTGGTAGTATCTACTTCTATGGTAGAAAATATGAAAAAGGGTGCAGTCATCATTGATGTGAGTATCGATACCGGTGGATGTTTTGAATCTTCAGAAGTTACTACACATGCAAAACCTACTGTAGAAAAATATGGCGTACTCCATTACGGAGTGCCTAACATTCCCTCAAGATATCCAAGAACTTCTACTATTTCTATAAGTAATATCTTTACGCCCTATTTGCTTAAGTTAGGTGAAGATGGTGGTTTAGAACATTCCCTTCGATTTGATAAAGGTTTACGTAATGGGCTCTATATGTACCATGGCATTCTTACCAACAAATCTGTAGGTGACTGGTTTAACCTCTCATATAACGATATCAATTTTTTAATTTTTTAATTTTAATGGCTTTTATAAAACGTTTGGGATGGTACCTCGTTGGGGTTTCAATAGGGCTTGTCTTTTTGGCATTTATTCTAAAAAAGAAATCTGGTGAAGAAGGTATCGATTTTTGTTACCTGCCCAATTGTAGAACTTTAAAAGATTTTCGTTCTAAAGCCATCTCTTACTCCGATTTAGCACAAGAACAAATAGAAACTATTGGTTTAGATAGTCTGTTTATTTCACAGGCTTTTACTGATGGTAATGTTGATTTTGGCAAAAGTGATACCAAGGCACAATCTTGCAAAACATATTTCGTGAATTTTGAAGAAAAGGAAATCGAATTAAAAAATTGCGAAACCAATATCATAATCGAAAAAATCACACTAGACCAATAAGACTATATCTTTCTACGTTCCCGCTCCCTTTTTAAAAGTCCGAGTTCTCGTGTCGTTTGTCCGGCCACCGAAGTGTTTTCTTCTGCCCTACGTATTAAATATGGCATTACATCCTTTACAGGTCCAAAAGGCAAATACTTGGCAACATTATACCCCTGATCTGCTAGATTAAATGAAATATGGTCGCTCATTCCAAAAAGCTGCCCAAACCACACCCTTGAATCTTCATTGGCTACCTGAGCATTTTTCATCAATTCCATCAAGCGATAAGAGCTTTCTTCATTATGCGTTCCAGCAAATAGGGAAATAACATCAAGGTGCTCTAGCATATATGCAACGGCAGCATCAAAATTTTCATCGGTTGCTTGTTTAGAAGCGCAAATTGGGGTGGGATAACCAAGTTCGTTGGCTCTTTCATTTTCCTTTTCCATATAGGCGCCACGCACCACTTTCATTCCTATTTTAAATCCATCGGCCAAGGCTTTTTGATGCAGACCTTTTAGATAATCCAATCTATCCCAGCGATACATCTGTAGCGTATTAAAAACAATGGCTTTCTTTTTATTGTACTTGCGCATTAGATCTTCTACCACCTTGTCCGCGGCATCTTGCATCCAGCTTTCTTCACCATCGATCAATAACGAAACATCTAAATCATAGGCTTTTTGGCACACCTTATCAAACCGATTTATCACCCGTTGCCACTCTTGAGATTCCTCCTCAGAAAGCTCTTTTCCCTCTCCTATTTTTTGATAAAGCGCAAATCGACCAAACCCTGTAGGCTTAAATACTGCAAAAGGAATCGCATCTTTCTCTTTTACAAAATCAAGAATCTTTAAAATAGTTTCCAACGCACTGTCAAAAGGATCATCGCCTTCTTGCCCTTCCACAGAATAATCCAATACGGAGCAAACTCCTTTTTCATACATTTTGTCAACCACTGGTAGGCAATCTTCTTCATTGACGCCCCCACAAAAATGGTCAAATACGGTTGCCCGAATAAGACCTTCAACCGGCAGATGTGCTTTAATGGCAAAATTGGTCATTGCCGTACCGATTCGCACCAAAGGCTCATTGGCAATCATTTTAAAAAGGAAATAGGCTCGCTCTAATTCTGAATCTGTTTTTAATTGAAAAGCTGTTGCTGTATTCTCAAAAATTCGCTGCATATTTTGCAAATTGATAAAGAATCAAAGATAAGCACGCCTTTCTTATTATTATCAATAAAATAAGTCTTTATTTTATAGCATATTTGAGTTCATGGAGACCGTATCAGCATCAACATATGATGTTCATTTTACCGAAGTAGCAAAGGCAACTATTCGTCAGCATGCAAGAAACACTACTTATTCAAAGGTTTTTCTTTTAGTCGATACAAATACCAGAAAACTTTGCTTGGACAAATTTGAAGCGATTGTCGATTTTAAGATTGATGCCATTATTGAGATCAAACCTGGTGAAGAACATAAAACCATAGCTACTTGCTTAGAAGTCTGGCAACAGTTATCAGATTTAGGGGCCGATAGAAAAAGTTTGCTAATAAATCTAGGTGGCGGTGTTGTTACCGATTTAGGAGGTTTTGTAGCTTCCACCTTTAAAAGAGGGATAGATTTTATAAACATACCCACTACCCTTTTGGCAATGGTAGATGCATCAATCGGTGGAAAGACTGGGGTGGATTTGGGTGTTTTAAAAAATCAGGTTGGGGTAATCAACCAACCGGTCATGGTTTTGATTTTTCCGGAATTCTTGGCAACATTAGAAGAAAGACAACTTAAGAGCGGATTTTCCGAAATGCTTAAACACGGTTTAATAAGTGATTCTACATATTGGGAAGAACTTATCAATACAAAAGATTTTTCTTCGACAGATTTTATTCGAAAATCGGTAGCCATAAAAAATAGCGTCGTTCTGCAAGACCCTACCGAAAAAGGGATCCGAAAAAAACTGAACTATGGCCATACCATTGGGCATGCGATTGAATCTTATTTTTTAGATAGCCCTCATTTAAAAACGCTCTTGCACGGGGAGGCCATTGCTATTGGGATGATTTTAGAAGGATACTTTTCTCATGAACTGTCGGGCCTTTCAAAATTAGACTTGAATGAAATAAAGAAAGCTTTTTTGAGTCACTTTAAAAAAGTTGATTTTACTGATCAGGATATCGAAATCATAATAGATTTACTAAAGCACGACAAGAAAAATACACACGGCAATGTGAACTTCGTACTCTTACAAGAAATAGGAATACCCGTTTTAGATGTTAAAGTGCCACTAGAATTATTCAAGAAAGCATTTGCTTACTACAAAGAATAACTGTTACGTATACTAAATACTTTAATTGACAACTCTTTAAAAGGCCAGCATCAAAAAATTCATAGCTTAGGTAACCTAAACCTAAAACACCTACTATGAAACGTGTTATTGTAGATTATAAAAGACTTGACCACACCGTCGCAGCATTATTAATAGACCTATATCCACATGGTTACGGTGATGAAGACATCATTATACTTAGAAAACCCAATGGAGAGGTTGTGGAAGCCGTAGAGGTTAAAACCGATGATACGATATACCTTGTAAAGATTAGTAATAGCCTTTCTAACTTCATAGCGACCTTTGAAGATACCATTGAAAAAGAACTTGAGAACAAACCTGCTGAAGGAGTTCTTGAAAACAACCAAGAATCGCAGCTAGAAGCAGAAACTGATTCTGATCTTGATATTTCAGAAGATTTATATTAGTTATGACCTAGGTATCGGTCCTCTATAATTTTTTTATGGTGTTTTAAATGCCCACACATAAGAAACCCAAGTGCGCGCACACTCATCTTACTATCACTGGCAACTCCGAAACGCATTAACTCCTCATCGTTCAAAGATTCGAATAATGCGATGGTCGCCATCCTCACAGTTTTAAATTCGTTTGTAATTGCCATTTTACCTTTAGAGTTCGCTCTACTCTGCGGAACAAATAAATCTTGTTCAAAACCGGGTAATGGGGTTTTATCGTTTCTAGAAAAACGTAAAGCGCGGTATTGAAAAATCCGTTCGGTATCGATTAAATGAACAAGGACTTCAGCTATCGACCACTTTTTTGGAGCATATGCAAAGTCCATTTTATCATCAGGAAGAGCAGCAATGAAATCAACTAAGGAGGCCAGGCCAGTCTTTAAACCATCCATTAAATCAGTTTCACCCAATATATCAATGTACGGTTGGTAATAACTGTTATACTCAGAAACATCTAAATCTCTACTATTCATCAAACCTTTTATAGCTCATTAAAAATAGTATGCATTAAGCGCTTTTTATCATTGATGCTTTCCTCTAAAGAAATCATGGTTTCGGTTCTACTTATTCCATCAATATCATCAATTTTAAAAATGATGTTTTTGGCATGTGTAGTATCCTTAGCTCTAATTTTACAGAAAATATTGAACTTACCTGTCGTAATATGAGCAACGGTTACATTAGGTATTTGGGCCAAACGCTCTAAAACAAACTTTGTTTGATGGGTCTTTTCAAGAAAAATACCAACATATGCTATAAAAGAGTATCCTAATTTAACATAATCCAAGGTTAAAGAAGACCCTCTAATTATACCGGCTTCCTCCATCTTTTTAACCCTAACATGCACTGTTCCCGCTGATATCAATAACTTTTTGGCAATATCGGTAAACGGTGTTCTGGTGTTGTCGATTAACATATCCAGAATCTGATGATCTATTTCGTCAAGCTTTACTTTGTTCATTTCAATATTATTTTCAACAAAATTAATGAATTAGAGAATAAAACGTAAGAAAACATTATTTTTTTTGAATATTATGTAAGAAAAAGATGGTTTTTAACTTTTCCAGTACAAGAATTAAATTTTTATAACATTAAATACCCAAAAAAATATGTCTTTTTTACTAACGAACCCTGGCATTTCAATTTAGGTTATTTACAATCATGAACCCAAATAGGCATTTACACTCCAAATTTTGCAGACGAAAATTCACATTTTCATCCCACTAACCGTGTTTTGAATTTTTAATTTTTATTACATTGAAAATCAGATATTTATTATTCATTACCTATACTTAAGATCATGCTAAATTTTATTTAAGACAATATTAGCACTTCTTCTAAATTCAATATTCTAATTTTACGATAAAGAATTATTTACAATTGTGAATTCAGAAATTTCAAATAGACTTCAAAAAGTAATTTCCCATTTCGAACTGACATCTGCTAAATTCGCAGACGCCATAGCTGTGCCCCGTTCTAGTGTATCACATATACTTAATAATAGAAATAAACCAAGTCTTGACTTTATCCTTAAAATCATCAAGGTATATCCTGAGATTGATTTGTATTGGTTATTGCAAGGTAAAGGTGACTTCCCCTCCCCCAGCCAAAGAAAAAACCAGTCTCTACCTTCCAAAATCGAGACCCTATCAAACAAAAGTTCAAATACCACAAAAGAACCTGAAAAGCTCTCAAGTAATTCGCAAAAAGAAATTAATAAAGTGGTGATTTTTTACAAAGACGGTACTTTTGAATCGTATAATCCTAATAAATAGGTTTTATATGGATAAGTATTTTAGTACTTTTCGGCCATGAAAAAACCCCTACTCCAGTTATTGATACTGAACCTTATGTTTTCTTGCCAAGAAGCTCCTGAGAGAAATTGCAAAGACTTTAAAAATGGTGCTTTTAGCTTTACCAGTGTTGTTGAGGGGGATAGCCTTACCACTACTTTTGTTAGAAAAGATGGCATCGAAATCGATTATTTTAGAAATCAAGTCGATACTTCAAGCGTTAGATGGATCAACGATTGTGAATATATCTTAAAGCAATTGAACCCGAAAAACAAGCAAGAAGAAAAGTCTATTCATATAAAAATCTTGACAACTACCGATAGTTCTTATACATTTGAATTTAATACTGTGGGAGATTCTAAAAAATTAAGAGGAACTGCCATTAAAAACGACTAACCATGTTTGAAATTTTTACCAGTCCAGATGCATGGATTGCACTGCTCACACTAACTTTTCTTGAAATTGTTTTAGGCATTGATAATATTATTTTTATCTCAATTGCAGCGGGTAAACTAGAGAAAAAAGATAGAAAGAAGGCCACCAATATTGGGCTTGTTCTCGCCATGGCCATGCGTATAGTGCTCCTCTTCGGAATCACGTGGCTTACATCGCTAAAGAAGCCATTTTTGGTACTTAGTGAGTCTTGGATTCATGGTGGAATAAGTTGGCAAGCCCTAATTCTCTTTCTAGGCGGTCTTTTTCTGCTTTATAAGAGCACTAAGGAAATACGCGAGAAAATTGAGGACAAAGGTCATGATGAAAGAGAAGTAAAAAAAGGGCAATCTAACTCTTTGACAAAGGCCATCATACAAATAACCATAATAAATATTGTCTTTTCATTTGACTCTATTCTTACCGCTATCGGAATGACAAATGGCATTTCCCCCAATCCAAATGACGCATTAATCTTGATGATTATAGCCGTTGTTGTCTCTGTTTTAATAATGATGTTGTTTGCAAACCCGGTTGGAGAATTTGTAACGAAACACCCATCTATACAAGTTTTAGGATTATCTTTTCTAATATTAATCGGCTTTATGCTTATTGCAGAAGCGGCCCACTTATCGCATTTGGTAGTTTTTGACCAAGAAGTTGGTACGATTCCGAAAGGTTACCTGTACTTCTCCATCGCGTTCTCATTAATGGTAGAGTTCTTTGATATGCGGATGAAGAAAAATAAGAAACCTGCCGAAGAAAAAATATTGGAAGATTAGACACAAATGAAAACTCAAGTTTTGTGATATAAAAAAGCCCGCTTAGACGCGGGCTTTTTATTTAATTTGAATTTTGTTCAGTGAACTAGTTTGGTCTACTGAATGCAACCTCAGGATTTTCACTTTTCTGTTTTTCAAACAATCGCTGCTGTTGTTTTACCGTCATAGTACTACCGTCATGACTCCATCCCGGAGGTCCAAAAACATACATAAGCTTGTGGGAAAGTTTTGGAGATTTTTTCATATCCATCCAGATATCCTTGAATTCATGGGTTAGTATTACAATAGGGTTGTTAGAGTTTGGGGCATGAATAACACCGTACTTAACGTCAATAGAATCATCTAGCGGCAGCCAAGTTCCAAATAGCTTATCGAATATGTTTAAAAATCCACCATGGTTTTTATCTAAATATTCGACATTTTGGGCATGATGGACTTGATGCATTGTATGTGTATTCATGAATTTTTCAAAAATACCAAGCTTAGGGAGCAACACCGTATGCAACTGAAATTGCCATAAGGCCTCGATACCTAAACAGAATACGACCATTTCAGGAGAGAAACCGATTGCCGGCATCCACATATAAAATAAAGGCTTATACAAAAGGGTAAACCAACCGTTACGCACTGCTGTCCCTAAATTGAAGTTATCTGATGAATGGTGCACAATATGAGCTGCCCAAAGAATACGAATTTCGTGATTGGCCCTGTGAAACCAGTAATAGGTGAAATCATCAGCTAATTGGCATAATAGCCAAATATACCAGGCATAACCAAAAGATTTATACCCCATAACATTGGTTCGCACCCCATCTACTAAAGGATTAAAGAGCTCATACACGTATGTGAATATTACAATTGCCGATACTACTTTTAGCAAAGCCGCTAAAATCGCGGAGCCAAGACCCATAAAACCACTTGCGAAAAGATCGTTCCAATCATACAAATCATGATGTTCGTCATGATTTTTACTATATGTTAATTCCAATAAGATGAAAATGATAAAACAAGGACCTCCGTAAACAAGAGGATTGGTAAAATCCATAAAAAAGCTATTTTAATTCAAATATAAACATCTTAGATGCCCATACATAAACTGTTGAATATTTAGATGGCAAACACATACTATTACTCGTTATTTGCTAAACAAAGAGGTGTAAAACAAGTGTGTTTATATTAGAATAAAGTTGTTTGCGATTCTTCATCACTATCCGGTTTGTTTGTATTTTCTCCATCTACATTTTCTTCTTCAACAACTTCTATCTCATTAGGTGATTGTGCTTGGGGTTCTTCATAAGGGAGCGATTCCAGAGCGTTTATATTTTTAACCTTATCACTGGTAAGTTGATTTCCAAGGGCTTTAATTCCTTTGACAGCAATAAAATCTTCAACGTCTACTTCATGATTAGCCTTAGCTTCTTTACCTCTTGGTTTCACAAATTCTAATTCTACAACTGGCCTCCAATCCGTAGATATCAATTCGAGTTGCGATTTGGGATGTTCGGTGATTATCAAATCTTCTCTATTGGCATTTTCAATCAAGAAGCGTTTTATGTAGTAGCGCTCTTTCTCACCATCGTAATAAATGGCAGAAATTGGTTTGTTCGGATTCCATTTTTCAAGAACAATCATATCGTCGTCAAAACGAGCATTTAAATCAGGAACAATCGTTTTTACATACCCTTTCTGATTTACGACCAGTAATAAGTCATCTGGTCGAAACTCTCCGAGCAGCTCTCCTCTTTCATCCACATTCAAGCGCTGTACAATATCATCGAACCAAATTTTACGCGGTTTTAAAGTAGAAAGTCCTTTTTCTTTTAATTCGATTCGCTTAACAGGATATTTTGTAACAATATTTCCTTTGGAAGTTCTCCCTTTTATTAGAACGTCAGCGAAGTCGATATCCCATTTTAGCTTTTTGATACTTCCTGATTGTCTAAGGTGCACTGTGATTACTTCAGCTTCACCGTTGGGGTTTGCCGAAAAATAAAGCACATCAGAATTCGCATTGCCATTGGTGAGGTCATACATTTTGTCTCGCGTAATACTCGTGACATTGAAACGCTTGATATAACTAGGACCTCCCCTGCCATCTTTATAAATCATGTTGAATGTAGTGCGTTTATCCTTTTTCTTAAATACGGCTACATGAATAATATTCTTATCAACAAAAATTTTGGAATCCACCTTAGTGACCATCATCTCACCTTTTTTGGTGAAAACAATAATATCATCAATGTCACTACAATCAGTAACATATTCATCACGCCTTAAGGATGTGCCTACAAAGCCTTCTTCACGATTTACATAGAGTTTTGTATTCCGGATGACCACTTTTGTAGCCTCGATATCGTCGAATATTCTGATTTCGGACTTACGTTCACGCCCCTGCGCATATTTCTTTTTGAGTTCCTGAAAATAGTCGATGGCGAAATCTACCAAATTGGCTAGGTAATTCTTCGTTTCCGCTATTCTATCCTCTAAACTGTCTAAATGCTGCTTGGCCTTGTCTAAATCGAATTTAGAGATTCTTTTAATTCGTATTTCTGTCAGTCGAACGATATCCTCTTCGGTAACAGCACGTCGTAAATGCTTGGTGTGCGGTTTAAGGCCTTCATCGATAGCTGCAATAACACCCTCCCAAGTCTCTTCTTCTTCAATTTCACGGTAAATACGGTTCTCAATAAATATTCGCTCAAGAGAAGCAAAATGCCACTGTTCTTCCAGTTCGTTAAGTTGAATCTCTAGCTCTGCCTTAAGAAGTTCTACCGTACTATCCGTTGACCTGCGCAACATTTCAGTAACGCCCATGAAAATAGGCTTGTTGTCTTCTATGATACACCCAAGTGGTGAAATAGAAGATTCACACGCAGTGAAGGCATACAAAGCATCTATGGTTTTGTCCGGGGAAATTCCTGAGGGCAAGTGCACCAAAATTTCAACTTCGGCCGCAGTATTATCCTCAATTTTTTTGATTTTTATTTTGCCCTTGTCATTGGCCTTAAGTATAGAATCTATTAAAGAAGAAGTATTGGTTCCGTAGGGTATCTCTTTAATAACCAATGTATTCTTATCAATATTTTCTATTCTTGCTCGAACTCTTATTTTTCCACCGCGAAGACCATCATTATAGTTAGTAACATCTATAATTCCGGAGGTAGGAAAATCAGGATATATCTTAAAACTTTTTCCTTTAAGATGCTTTATGGATGCATCTATCAATTCAACAAAATTATGGGGTAGTACCTTAGTTGAAAGACCGACCGCAATACCTTCTGCACCTTGAGCCAACAGCAAGGGAAACTTAACGGGTAAATTAACCGGCTCCTTTTTTCGTCCGTCATATGAAAGTTGCCATTCCGTAATCTTAGGACTAAAAATAACCTCCAGAGCAAACTTAGAAAGCCTAGCTTCGATATACCTTGAAGCAGCCGCCCTGTCTCCGGTAAGAATGTTACCCCAGTTACCTTGGGTGTCAATCAATAAATCTTTTTGGCCAATTTGCACCATTGCGTCTGCAATACTGGCATCTCCATGAGGATGATACTGCATCGTATGCCCAACAACATTGGCTACTTTATTATAACGCCCATCATCGAGTTCTTTAAGCGAATGCATAATTCTTCGTTGCACAGGCTTAAATCCGTCTTCTATCGCAGGTACCGCTCGCTCAAGAATTACATAAGAGGCATAGTCTAAAAACCAATCTTTATACATGCCCGTTACCCGGGTCAACGCATCGTCAGGGGCTCCCTCGTTATTCGAAAAGCCTTCTGTCAATTCTTCATTTCCATCCATGTATTAAACAAATCTTATTATTTTGATTTACAACTGATTTTCTTCGACCAAATCAAGTTCTACTTTAAGGTTTTTAATTATAAATTCTTGACGGTCAGGTGTATTTTTACCCATATAGAATTTCAATAATTCTTCAATGGACATTGCTTTATCTAACATTACAGGTTCTAATCTAATATCGTCACCGATAAAATGCTTGAACTCATCAGGAGAGATTTCGCCCAATCCTTTAAATCGTGTTATTTCAGGTTTGCCAGTAAGTTTCTCAATTGCGTTTTTTCGTTCTTCTTCACTATAACAATAAATCGTTTCTTTTTTATTTCTTACCCTAAAAAGTGGAGTTTGCAAAATGTATAAATGATTCTCTTTAATCAGTTCAGGAAAAAACTGCAGAAAAAATGTAATCAATAGCAAGCGAATATGCATTCCATCAACATCAGCATCAGTTGCTATCACAATATTATTATATCGAAGGTCTTCCATAGAATCTTCGATATTGAGTGCAGCCTGTAGTAAATTAAACTCCTCGTTCTCATAAACAATCTTCTTAGACATGCCGTAAGAATTTAAAGGTTTACCTCTAAGACTAAAGACCGCCTGCGTATTTACATCCCTAGATTTGGTTATAGACCCAGAAGCCGAATCTCCCTCGGTAATAAAGAGGGTGCTTTCCAATCGTCTGTCCTTCTTCATATCTTGCAAATGCACACGACAATCACGTAATTTTTTATTATGTAAGCTTGCTTTTTTTGCACGATCGCGAGCTAGTTTTCGAATACCCGATAGCTCTTTACGTTCTTTTTCGGCCTGCACAATTTTACGTTGCAAAGCTTCAGCAGTTGTCGTATTCTTATGAAGAAAATTGTCTAAATATTTCCCTATAAAATCATTGATATAGGTCCGTACCGTAGGCAAATCGCCTCCCATGTCCGTAGAACCTAATTTTGTTTTGGTCTGGCTCTCAAACACGGGCTCCATTACTTTTATGGCGATAGCAGAAATAATGGATTTTCTAATATCCGAGGCATCATAATTTTTGCCATAAAAATCACGAATGGTTTTTACAATGGCCTCTCTAAAAGCCGCTTGATGCGTTCCGCCCTGTGTTGTATGTTGTCCGTTTACAAAAGAATGGTACTCTTCGCTATATTGCGTTTTACTATGTGTGATAGCGACTTCAATGTCATCTCCCTTTAAATGAACTATCGGATAAAGAAAGTCCTCTTGATTGTTATTGTCTTCTAGTAAATCTTTAAGTCCATTTTCTGAGTGAAACTTCTCGCCATTAAAGACAATGGTCAATCCCGGATTTAAGTACACGTAATTTTTGAGCATGCGTTCTACATACTCGTTTCGATATTTGAACTTTTTAAAAATAGCCTCATCGGGAATAAAACTTACATGGGTACCCCTTCGCTTTGTAGAATCTGTCAACTCTTCGTTAACTAGGTTACCCGCTTTAAACTCTGCTGATTTAGATTGACCATCTCTTATCGATTCAACCCTAAAGTAATTGGAAAGCGCATTGACCGCTTTTGTACCCACACCATTTAACCCAACGGATTTTTTAAACGCCCGGGAATCATACTTACCGCCCGTGTTCATTTTAGAAACCACATCAACCACTTTACCTAGCGGAATACCACGGCCATAGTCTCGAACCCTTACCTCACTGTCTTTTATTACAATTTCAATGGTTTTGCCCGCACCCATCACAAACTCATCGATACAGTTGTCTAAAACTTCTTTCAAAAGAATATAGATTCCATCATCAGCGGATGAACCATCACCAAGCTTACCAATATACATTCCTGGGCGCATACGAATATGCTCTTTCCAGTCGAGGGAACGGATATTGTCTTCGGTATAATTGGTGTTTGCCATTAAAAACGGGATTATCCCAGCTAATATAGAATTTAGGAGGAAAAATCAAAATGTTACCTCGGGAAAGTAATCAACAAAAGCAAAAAGGATTGTTGATAGCTTTAAAATAAAGGGACTAAAGGAAAGTTAGACGTTGAATCTAAAATGCATTACATCACCATCTTTAACGATATACTCTTTGCCTTCAACGCGCATTTTACCGGCTTCTTTTACTTTTGCTTCGCTACCAAAAGAAATATAGTCTGCAAATGAAATCACCTCTGCTCTAATAAATCCTTTCTCAAAATCTGTATGAATTACACCTGCTGCTTGCGGTGCCGTAGCCCCCACAGGAATTGTCCACGCACGCACTTCTTTGACCCCTGCGGTAAAATATGTTTCAAGATCCAATAATTTATAGGCACCACGAATCAACTTTGCTGAACCCGGTTCTGAAAGACCGAGGTCTTCTAAAAACAGTTGTCTCTCGTCAAAGGTTTCTAATTCCGTAATGTCCGCTTCGGTACCTACCGCTAAAAAAATAACTTCAGCATTTTCATTGGCAACTGCCGCTTTTACTTTATCGACATAGGCATTGCCATTTACGGCGCCATCTTCATCTACATTACAAACATACAATACGGGCTTGTCGGTAATTAATTGCAATGGTTTTACAAATTCAATTTTATCATCGTCACTAATTTCAATGGCCCGAACAGATTTACCTGCCTCTAAACCTTCTTTTAATGAAGTGAGCACCGTAGCTTCTTTTTGAGCTTCTTTATTTCCGGTCTTAGCCGCTCTTTTTACTTTATCCAGCTTTTTCTCTACACTTTCTAAATCTTTAAGTTGAAGTTCCATATCAATCGTTTCCTTATCCCTAATAGGGTCTACAGAACCATCTACATGTACAATATTGTCATTGTCAAAACAGCGCAAGACATGAAGTATAGCATCTGTCTCCCTGATATTGCCCAAGAATTGATTGCCCAATCCTTCACCTTTACTGGCCCCTTTTACCAAGCCGGCGATATCTACAATCTCAACCGTTGCAGGAATCACCTTTTCAGGGTTCACCAAAGACTCTAATTGCTGTAATCTGGCGTCCGGTACATTTACTACCCCAATATTAGGTTCAATAGTGCAAAAAGGAAAATTAGCACTTTGCGCTTTGGCATTCGATAAACAATTAAAAAGGGTTGATTTACCAACATTTGGCAATCCGACAATTCCAGCTTTCATCTTAAAGTTTTAAGGCTGCAAATATAGTTTATAGATCTAATAAATAATGCTATTTATTTTGAAGTAAAATTGAAGGTGTTAGAAAAAATAAATTACAGATATTACGAATAATGATGCTATTTAACAGTTTTTAATAAAAAAAAAACTACATTTAGACCAAGTTCATTATAAAAATGAAGGCCAGCAATTCATTATGGTTATTATTTGTAGAGGGTGATGAAAAGGCATTTTCCGCTTTGTTCAAATACTACTACTCCATGCTACATAATTATGGGAGCAAAATATGTGGTAATGATATTCTTACCGAAGACTGTATTCAAAATCTATTTGTTTATCTCTTCGAGAATAAAGAGCGTTTATCACATATCAAAAATCCAAACACCTATTTGTTCGTCTCCTTGCGCAATTCTATTTTTAAACAACTTAAAAAAAGAAAAGCAGAAGAAAGACTTGCTCCAGAGACGGAGCAGGTAATCTCTTTTGAATTCTCACCAGAAGATTTTTTGATTCAAAAGGAATCTTTTCTATCTACCACTACCATCCTAAATAAAATGTTGAATAACCTACCAACAAGAGAACGAGAAGTAATCTACTTAAAGTATTATTCAGGGTTATCGGTCTCAGAGATTTCCGAAGTAATAGAAATATCCAGTCAAAGTGTCTCCAACACCTTATTGAAGGCAATGAAAAAATTAAGGGAAGGCGCCTTAAAAGGTGTATTACTTAGCGCGCTTGCCTAAGAAAAAACATAATTATTTCCAGCTCAAAAGCTATTGGCAGCTAAACTTCAAAAAAATTAGGGTATAAAATAAACTTTTTAGACTCTTACTAATAACGGGCAACTTATATATGGATTATAAAAATCAAAATTTAATCAACCAGCTTACAGAAGATGAGTCATTTATTCGCTGGGCAAAAAACAGTAATAAAAACGATGTTGATTATTGGAATAACTGGATTATTAATAATCCGAACAAAATAGAATGTGTTGAATTGGCCAAAACAATTGTTCTTGGTTTAACTTTTAATAAAAAAAGCGTTGCTTCTGAGAAAATTAATGATGAGCTGGATAAAGTACTCGCTAAAATTAATTCTAGGTCCGCTTCAAAAGATAAAATTTCTTTTAAACTCTTTAATTACCGCAACTTTGCGATAGCTGCAATTTTATTATTGTTTATTTCTATTGGCGCTACTTTATTTCTAAGTAGTGAAAAGGGTGTAGTACATAAAACGGCTTATGGCGAAATTTTAGATTTACAACTTCCTGATGGTACTTCAGTGGTTTTAAATGGTAATTCACAAATAAGCTATCCAAAAGGAGATTCTAGAATTATAACACTTGTTGGTGAAGCATACTTTAAAGTAAAATCCATTCCTGCTACTAAAGCCAAATTTTGGGTCAACACAAACGATTTACAAGTTGAGGTTTACGGAACCAAGTTCCATGTCAACACAAGAAAGAAAAAGACCAAAGTGGTCTTAGATGAAGGTTCTATTCATTTAAAACTTAAAAATGGGTTAAGTAAGGAAATGGTACCTGGAGATTTGGTTTCTTTCTCTAAAGAAAATAATCAAATTTCCCATAAGTCGGTTTCAAAAGACACCGCCTACTCTTTATGGCGAGACGGAACATACACCTTCAATAATATAACCTTTAAGGATCTCATGAGCAACCTAGAGTTCTCATATGGAATAAAAGCGGAATTTATAGATAAAAATTTAGAAGAACTAAAATTGACAGGGGGGATACCTAATCAAAATTTAAAGATATGTATTGCCGCAATAGAAAAAGTTACTGGAGCAAGCGTAACTCAATCAAATAACAAATTAATAATTAAACTAAATTAAACTTGGAAATTATGAAAGTAGAACACCTTTTAAAATTCCTTCTAACCTTAACATTAATATTTACATGTTTTGGATTGAAGGCAGAAACTGAAGCAAAGGAAACCATTGGTTTGGATGAGTTTCTTGAAGATGTAAGCAAAAAGCACGAAGTCTTTTTTACTTACAATTCTAAATTGGTATCGGCAATTAGCTTAGACCCAAAAGAATATAGCTATCCGACACTAAACAGAATCATAGACAAGTTGGAAAGCAAAACAAGCTTTGACTTTGAATATTTGGGCAATAAATATTATGCTGTTTACTCAAAGAAAACTGTGAAGCCAACAATTGCTTTAAAAGCAGGTACGATGAGCTTTGATATTAAGCCCATAAACATTGCAAGTATTATACAACATAGCGTTAGCGGAAAGGTTACGGATAGCAATGGCGTAGCATTGGGTGGTGTTAACATTATAGAAAAAGGAACGACTAATGGTACTAGTACCGATTTTGATGGAAATTACACTATAAATGCAGATGAAAATGCCACTTTAATTTTTAGCTATATCGGGTTTGGGACTAAAGAAGTTGCCGTATCCGGTAAAACCATGATAAATGTTACCTTATCAGAAGGCCAAGAACTAGATGAGGTTATTATTGTTGGTTCTAGAACTGCTCCACGTAGTAATACCGATACTCCTTTACCAGTTGACGTGTTGGGTGTAAAAGAATTAAACTCCACTGGTCAAGTTACTTTTGACAAAGCGTTGCAATATAGAATACCTTCATTTAATACAGTGCAAACCCCTGTAAATGATGCTACATCATTATTAGATCCATACGAAATAAGAAATATGGGGCCAAGTAGAACCCTTATTCTAATAAATGGAAAAAGAAAAAACTTGAGTGCCTTACTATATACCCAAACATCTCCGGGCCGTGGTGAAACAGGCGCTGATATTTCTGCAATCCCAACAGATGCAATTAAAAGGGTAGAGATATTGCGTGATGGTGCTTCCGCTCAATATGGTTCCGATGCTATCGCGGGTGTAATGAACATTATTCTAAAGGATAATGCAAGTGAAGGTTCTGCAACAATTAGGACAGGTATTACTTCAGAAGGTGATGGTGAAATGTTTGGTGTTGCCATAAACAATGGGAGCACTATTGGTGATGATAAAGGTTTTATCAACTACACAGTAGATTTATCCAAGGTAAACTTGGCAAACCGCCCAGGTACAGTAAGTGCAGAGGGTGAAGCTGGTGACTTTGGAGCTGACATTGCGGTTGTTCAAGAATTTTTATCAAGAAGACCAGACGCTGGAAACATAAATGGTTCTCCAGAAACGGCAGCTGCAAAATTCTCAGTAAACTTTGGCTATGACTTAAGTGATAACACACAGCTATATGGTAATGCGGCCTATGTTTACAAGTCTGTGAACAGTTTTGCCAATTATAGAACGCCATACTGGAGAACAACTGATGATTTTCCGTATTTAGCAGATTTCTTCCCCGGTAATAATCCGAACAACCCAGGTGGTTATGATGGTTATGTTCCAACTTTTGAAGGCTTACTATCGGACTATAATGCAACAGTCGGTTTTAAATCTACTATTAACGATTGGAATGTAGATGCAAGTTTTACAACTGGTGGAAACTTACAAACCTATAAAGTAAATGATTCTCACAACCGTAACGTTGTGTTCTCTCCATCTACCTGGGTAGATACAAATGGAAATGGCGTTATCGATGATGGTGAAGTTACTGAAGGTGCTGAGCTATACAGAGCAAATAGCCAGCAATCTTTTGATCCAGGAGGAACAAGATTTTCACATAATGTTGGTAATATTGATATTTCTAGAATACTATCAGACAAGATTAGCATTGGTATTGGAGCAGAGTTCAGAACGGAGACTTTTGAGGTTATCGAAGGTGAATTGGCATCTTACGATGGCGGTGGCGCCGATTCTTTTGCTGGTGCTTCTCCACAAAACTCGGGTAAATTTAATCGATATAATATTGGTGGTTACTTTAGTTTGGATTACGATGTGTCTGATGCCTTTCTGTTAAGCGGTACTGTAAGAACTGAAAATTATTCAGATTTTGGAAATGCCTTTGTTTACAAAGTTAGCTCACGTTATAAAGTAAGTGATGCATTCACATTAAGAGGTTCGGTTTCCTCTGGTTTTAGAGCACCAACGCTTCATCAAATATTTACCCAGAAAGCACAGTACTCTTTTATTCCAGGTCAAGGAATTCAAGTAGGAGGTCTTATCAATAATGTGTCTACCCAAGCTAAATTACTAGGTATTCCTCAACTAGATGCGGAAACATCTAACAATTTCACTATAGGTTTCGGTGGTAAAGCGAACAAGTTTACATACACCTTAGATTACTACAATATTGCCGTAAAAGATCGTATCGTTTTGGGAACTGAAATTGGCCCTAGCGGAGATGCAACCAACCCATTGGATATTCTTTTAGCTAGTAATAGTTTAAGTGATATTAGCTTCTTCTCCAATGCTATAGATACTAAAACTTCTGGTATTGATGTAGTTTTAGGGTATAAAGGCATTGAGTTAGGTGATGGTAGCCTTGATTTTAATTTATCAGGAAACTACACTATACAGAATGAAAGAGATGGGGCCGTAAAAGATATTCCTTTAGTCGCAAATTCTGGACAATCTGTTGTGAATCAAACACAAGAAGCGTTATTCTTTACTTCTCGTCCTGTTACCAAATGGATATTAGGTGCCAATTACGATATTAACAAATTCGGGTTTTTGTTAAATAACACCTATTTCGGTAAAACCTCATTTTTTCAACAAGGTTTAAGCACCGATGCGAATGGTCAGTTTAACATAGGAACTGAATTTACACCTAAAATCGTTACAGATTTAGGAGTGAATTTCAGCGCTTCCGAAAAGCTTACACTTGCTTTAAACATAAATAATATATTAAATGTATTGCCAGAGTGGAGTTTTGTATCGCAAAACGCTGCTGGAGATGCTATTTTGGCTGACGCTGCACAAGTTCAAAATCAGTCTAACTTAATTACATTCAACCAACGTTATTCTCAAATGACTTACGATGGTTACCACTTTAGTCAGTTAGGAACTATGTTTAACTTATCGTTAAACTATAAATTCTAACCTTATTTATTTTTATTTTGCGAGCTGCTTGATTAATTTCAGGCAGCTTTTTTTATTATAAATTATGAATAGCCTCTACGCAACCGAACTTGCACAGGTATATGACACCATGTACCAAAGTTTTATAGACTATAGGAAAGAATATCTCTTTTACAGCTCATTATGCGAAAAACATTCTTCAAAATCAGTAATTGAATTTGCCTGCGGTTCTGGTAATCTTGCTCAAAATTTTATTAAAAATTTTGAGTCTTATTTGGGTATTGACCTTAGTGAGGATATGCTGAAAATTGCGGCATCCAAAGTGGATCCCTCCCTACTCGAACAAGGGGATATGAGAAATTTTAAAACTGAAATGAAATTTGATGCAGCAATAATCACAGGTCGTTCAACTAGCTATTTAACTACCGCTTTGGATTTTCAAAACACGCTTAATTCCATTAAAAACCTTTTAAATGATGGAGGCATACTTTTGTTTGATTGCATAGATGGTTCAAAATTTTTACCATACATAAAACAAAATCCTACGGTAGTCCATAAAGCTAGGGCTAAAGAAACATCCTATTATAGAAAAACTAGTTGGTATTCTAAAACTTCAAGCAACCCCGATCTAATTGCTTGGCATTCTGAGTATTTTAAAGAAACCAAAGGTGGCGATATTTTATTGGGAATTGACGATACTGTTTTTAAGGTGTTTGGACAAGAAGAAGTAAAACGGCTTTTGGCAAATTGTGGATTTGGTACAATTAATGTTTTGGAACGAAAAACCTATGCCTTTGACACTTTTGTAATTGAAGCAAAAAAAAATTAAACGCCGGTAAAAAAAAGATATCCGAGAACTACGAATACTGCAATAATACCCAGTATCGCCATTGCAGACAGAAAACATCCAATATTTTTCCAGATTCCGGTATATTCCTTTTCTTCATTCATAAGTAACAAAAATAGTAAGAAACCATGTCAAAATATTAGTTTATTGCATTCATAAAAGATACTTTTCCAGAATTAAATTTACCCTATGAAGAAAATAACATTGCAAGGTTTATTGTTTGATGAAAAATCTTCTTTTCTAAAAGGGCCAGGTTTAGCCCCACCACTTATCAGGGAAGCCTATCATAGTGATTCATCAAATTACTATGCAGAGAATGGAAGATTTATTAATCCCGAAATTATAGATGACAAAGGGGACTTTTTAATCTCTCATTATTTCGACATAGAAAAAATTACTTCAAAAAATTTATCTGATCAGAACTCACTGTTGACTCTCGGAGGGGACCATTCCATAACTTTTCCCATTATAAAAGCAATAAATTCCTTTTATGGAAAAGTTGACATTTTACATATAGATGCCCATAGCGATTTATATAATGAACTTAATGGAGATCCTTATTCCCATGCATGTCCTTTTTATCATATTATGGAGAAAAAATTGGCAGAAAACCTCTACCAGGTTGGAATTAGGACTCTAAATGATATTCAGCGTCAGAATGCAACTAAATTTGGTGTGGATATCTATGAAATGGAGGATTTTGAATCATTTAGAATGCCACTTTTCAAAAACCCGCTTTATCTTTCCCTAGATATTGACGCATTAGACCCCGCATTTGCCCCAGGAGTATCCCATCACGAACCGGGAGGCTTTACAACAAGACAGCTACTTAAAATAATCCAAAATATAAATGTCCCTTTGATTGGGGCTGATATTGTAGAATACAACCCTAAAAGAGATATAAATAATATTACCGCTATGGTTTGTGGAAAGCTATTAAAAGAAATAGCATCAAAAATGATTTAACAAATTAATCTTCAGGGTGCATAAACTTTTGCTTTCCTAAAAGTTGCTCCTCTGTTTCTACCCTATCTTCATCGGGCACACAACAATCAACTGGGCAAACAGCGGCACATTGTGGTTCTTCATGAAAACCCATACACTCCGTACACTTATCAGGTGCAATATAATAGACTTCATCACTTATCGGTTCTTGAACCTCCTCGGCATTTACCGCTTTACCATCTGGCAACACTACATCTCCTTCTAAAGAAGTACCATCGCTGTAGCGCCACTCGTCCGCTCCTTCGTAAATTGCCGTGTTTGGACATTCAGGTTCGCAAGCACCACAATTTATACATTCATCTGTTATAATAATCGCCATAATTTTCTTTTCTTGTGCTGAACTAGATTCAGCATCGCTTACTTTTGCACAAAAATAAACCCCACTAATTTAGTGTACAAATATAATGACAGTAGACAGTGCTATATTGCAAGCTTTTGTTAAACTCGGTAACTTTCTTGTTGATTTTTGTGATAATAAAAGTGATGCCAATCCTCCATGGAACAAACGTCTTCAAGAAACAATCATAACTGCAGGCCACCAAAACGGATGGTTTACCGAAGATAATGTGCTTCATGCCCTGAAACAATGGGGTGGCTTACTAAGCCAAGAGAATTTACAAAAATGGTTGTCTAAATACCCCGAAAATGATAAAAGTGTCGCTAAAACCGTGGCTATAATAATGGCGGGCAATATTCCGCTTGTTGGTTTCCATGATTTTATTTGTGTGTTATTAACAGGAAATAAAGTGCAAGCAAAGTTATCTTCAAATGATAACGTTTTACTTCCCTTTTTGGCAGACTATCTAATTAATGAAAACAGCTCGCTAAAAAACAAGGTTCTTTTCACGAACGAAAGATTACAAGATTTTGATGCGGTAATTGCTACCGGAAGTAACAATACGGGGCGTTATTTTGAATACTATTTCGGAAAGCACCCCAATATCATTCGAAAAAATCGTAACTCCATTGGCATCTTATCTGGCTCTGAAACTAAAGAAGAACTAACACTACTTGGCGAAGATATTTTCAGGTATTTTGGTTTAGGGTGTAGAAGTGTTTCTAAGTTATTTGTTCCTAAATCATATGACTTTACCGGTTTTTTTGAGGCCATTTTTGAATTTGAATGGGTGCTCAATAGCAGTAAATACATGAATAATTATGACTACAATAAAGCCGTTTACCTCATGTCAGATTTCAAATTATTCGATAATAACTTTATACTTTTAAAAGAAGATGAGGGTTATGGCTCACCAATAGGAACCTTATTTTACGAATATTATGACACTGAAACAGAATTGAACGCAAAACTTAGAAGCCAGAAAGACCAATTGCAGTGTGTTGTTTCAAATGGGTCGGTTGAAGGTTCTATTTCTTTCGGAGCTACACAGCAACCAAGTCTAAACGATTACGCAGATGGCGTAGACACCATCAAATTTCTTTTAGAATTATAAATCATGGTTTCCTATTTTTCATTCTCTTAAATTTTAAGACCTTTACGGCTCAAATTTTAAGACAAGACAACTACACCGATCACCCAAATATTAAAGACAACATAGATGAAAAAACATAATTTTAGCGCAGGACCCTGTATTCTTCCGCAAGAAGTAATGAAAAAAGCTGCAGAGGCCGTAATAGATTTAAATGGAAGTGGTCTTTCATTGATAGAAATATCACATCGAAGCTCAGCTTTTGTTGAAATTATGGAAACCGCACGTTCTTTAGCTTTAGAACTGTTAGGCTTAACGGAGAAAGGATATACGGCGTTATTTCTTCAAGGTGGAGCGAGCACCCAATTTTTAGCCGTTGCTTATAATTTGTTGGAAAAGAAAGCAGGCTATTTAAATACAGGCACATGGAGTTTAAAGGCCATAAAAGAAGCGCGCCTGTTCGGCGATGTTGTTGAAGTAGCTTCTTCGCAAGAGAAAAACTTCAACTATATCCCAAAGGGGTATGACATTCCGAAGGGGTTGGATTATTTTCATCTCACTTCTAACAACACTATATTCGGAACGCAGCTAAAAGAATTCCCAACAGTTGACTGTCCGCTGATATGTGATATGAGTTCCGATATTTTTTCCCGCCAGCTAGATTTTTCAAAATTCGACTTGATTTACGCCGGAGCCCAAAAAAATATGGGTCCTGCCGGTACGACTTTAGTAGTTGTAAAAGATGCTATTTTGGGTAAGGTTTCAAGAAAAATCCCTTCCATGTTAGACTACAAAACCCATATTAGTAAAGACAGTATGTTCAATACGCCACCTGTGTTTCCAGTCTATGTATCTATGCTAACAATGCAATGGCTAAAAGATTTGGGTGGTATCTCAGCTATTGAAGAAACCAATGAAAAGAAAGCAAATCTTATTTATTCTGAAATTGATTTAAACCCTGTATTCTCAGGTTTTGCTGCCAAAGAAGATCGTTCAAATATGAATGCTACTTTTAATATAACCGATGATACCTTAAAAGAAACTTTTGACAAAAATTGTAAAGAGGCAGGCATCAATGGCTTAAATGGTCATAGATCGGTAGGTGGTTATCGTGCATCTATGTATAATGCACTGTCCTTAGAAAGTGTAGGCATTTTAGTAGATATTATGAGTGAATTAGAACGTAAAGGATAATTAAATGATGAAGGTTTTAGCCAACGACGGAATATCTGCTTCTGGAGTTCAAAAATTGGAACAGGGTGGTTTTGAGGTATTAAACACCAAAGTAGCACAAGAACAGCTAGTTAATTTTATTAATGAAAATAATGTCAATGCACTATTAGTACGGAGTGCTACCGAGGTTAGAAAAGAATTAATCGATGCTTGTACTTCATTGCGATTGATTGGTCGTGGCGGGGTTGGAATGGATAACATTGATGTAGCCCATGCAAAATCGAAGGGAATTCATGTTATTAATACCCCAGCGGCATCTTCAGAGTCCGTCGCCGAATTGGTTTTCGCACATTTGTTCAGTGGGGTTCGTTACTTGCACGATTCTAATAGAAATATGCCACTTGAAGGAGATAGTAAGTTTAAACAATTGAAAAAGTCATACGGTGGTGGTTCTGAATTAAGAGGTAAAACAATCGGAATTATTGGCTTCGGAAGAATTGGCCAAGCTACTGCGAAAATTGCTTTGGGCATTGGCATGAAAGTTCTTTTTACAGACAGTAATATTAAGGAGTTGGATTTGAGTTTAGATTTTTACAATGGTCAATCCTTAACTTTTCATCTAAAAAGCAATAGCTTGGATGACGTTTTAAAGCGTTCAGATTTTTTGACCTTACATGTTCCCGCTCAGAAGGAATATATAATTGGCGCTCAGGAATTTTCTAAAATGAAGGATGGTGTTGGTATCATAAACGCCTCTAGAGGTGGCACTGTTGATGAAGTTGCCCTTGTAGATGCCCTAGAGACAGGTAAAGTTGCTTTTGCCGGCTTAGATGTTTATGAATCTGAACCTAATCCAGAGATAAAAATTTTAATGCATCCCAAAATTTCGCTTACACCACATATTGGTGCGGCTACCAATGAAGCTCAAGATAGAATAGGTTTAGAACTTGCAGACCAAATTATCGAATTGCTTCAATAAAGTCGATTTTACCACCTTTTCTTTGTAAAGTGGTTCTTTTTTGTACATTGTAACCTTTATTCTAAACACTATAAAAATGTCAGGATTATTAGATTTAATAAATAGCCCAATAGGCAAACAACTAATTAGCGGTGTTGCCGGTCAAACCGGTCAGCCAGAAAACAAAACAGCGGATGTACTTGCAATGGCCATGCCTTTGATTATGGGCGCCATGAAAAAAAATACCTCTACACCTGGTGGAGCGCAAGGACTCATGAATGCCCTTTCTTCTAAACATGATGGAAGCATCTTGGACAACCTTGGAGGCTTATTCGGTGGTGGTGTAGACCAATCGGTAATGGATGACGGTGCAGGAATTTTAGGCCATGTTTTTGGCTCTAAACAGCCTCAAGTTGAAAACGCTTTAAGTAGTAAGGCGGGTATTGATGCAGGTTCGGTAGCACAAATATTAAAAATTGCTGCCCCTATACTTTTAGGTTATCTAGGAAAACAGACGAGGCAACAAAACGTATCTAGCCCAGATGCTTTAAGTGGTCTTTTAGGTGGTCTAATGGGCGGAACAAAAACTGCAAACAAACAGCAATCTTTAATTGAGTCGTTTTTAGACTCTGACGGCGATGGCAGTGTAATCGATGACCTAGCTGGGATGGTACTCTCTGGTGGAAACCAAAAGAAAAGCGGACTTGGAGGCCTTTTAGGAGGTTTGTTCGGAAAATAACATCAAGCTACAGTATTTAACAAGCCGTTTAGACATTCTAAGCGGCTTTTTTTATATTTTAAGGGTATGAAAAAGAATATTTTAAATCTATTTACTACGCTCTTATTACTTAGTACATCTTTAAGTTCTTGCGGTACCCAAAAAGAAGCTCTGGCCATTTCTGATAAGGAAAAAGAAATCTTTGCTTCGCAATCAGAGGAACCTGTTGAAATTTCCGATGAAAAAACGGAATATGAAATCATTATTATTGAACCGGGTTTTAATATTTGGCTGCAAAGTGTGGCCAGACCAGAAGGTTACTATTCGAAATCTTTTTTAGAAAATCGCAATCAAATACTGGTACTCAATTGGAATCAAAGAGTTTTACAACCAAATAGATTTAATCCAAATTTATACGAACTACAAATAAATTATGACCCGCGAATAGATTACGGCTATGAAGTGAATTATAAACTCTATAATTATTTTGTATTCTTTCAAAGAAGATACAATCAACGCCTAGGTCCTTTTTTACCTCGAATATAATCTTGTAAATTTGCCATCGAAAATCTAATGATGGAGAAACTTAAAAAGCGTTGGGGTATAGACTCCAACTTTCAAATAATCATAATTTTTATTGTTTTTGCTATTACCGGTAGTGTTTCGGCAAAACTTGCCGCTCCCGTTACAGAGTTTATTGGTATTACAAAAGAAAATGTATCTGGCTGGATCTATTGGCCAATAAGAATTCTACTTATTTTTCCGATTTACCAAGTGTTATTGGTGTTTTTTGGATGGCTCTTTGGGCAATACAAGTTCTTTTGGGCTTTTGAAAAGAAAATGTTGAAACGTCTCGGTCTAGGGTCGTTCATATCCTAGTTTTGTGATTTAATTAACACTCTTGCACCCTGAATTTTAACTAGCTTTGCCGAGTGAAACCGATTGTTCGAACATTAGGTTTATTTCTATTTGCAGCCTTATTACTCTTTAAGGTTGCCGGTTTACATTCCTTTACACATTTAGAAAACACTGACGAAATCAGCGATTGTGTGGTTTGTCATATGGCTACTGAAGAACAAGAAGATGTTTACTTTTTACCACTAGATTTAAATCTGGAATTTTCAACCTTCTATTACCTCACAGAGGGGAATGTTTTTGCTTACCAGTTTTTAAATGGAAAAACACACCTCACATTTCAATACAGCAGGCCCCCGCCTTTTTTAAGCCTCATTTCCTAGATTAATTCTTCAGCCCTTTTGGGTTAATTCTCTTATTAATATTCTTTTATGATGAAAGTGCTTTTTATAGCATTGTTCTGCTTTACAGTATCTTTTACACTTGCGCAAGATTGCAAGAGTAGCTTGTCTGGTGTCGTTATAGACTATCACGATAAAACCCCATTAATGAATGCCAGTATTCAGACTTTGGACGGAGGTATCAAAATAATCACCGACATAAACGGTGAATTTACAATTTCAAACCTATGTGATAAGACTTACACTTTTGAGATCAGTCATCCAGAATGTAGCACTACCCTACTGAATGTTAACATAAAAGGCAAGACGAAGATTGATATAAAACTTGAGCATCATTTAGAAGAGCTCGAAGAGGTGAAGGTTATAGGAAGTTCTATAAAACAGACCAATTCTGCCCAGGAGGTTTCTTTAGACGTTCAAAAATTAGAAGAGTTCAGTAGTGGTACCTTGGGTGATGCCTTAAGCCAGATCTCAGGCGTATCCATTTTAAGTACCGGTGCAAATATTGTTAAGCCGGCTATTCATGGTCTTAATGGAAGTAGGGTCTTGTTGTTGAACAATGGGGTACGAATGCAAGATATGGAATGGGGCGATGAACATGCCCCTAATGTAGATCTCAATGCTGCTGGTTCTGTCTCTGTAATAAAGGGAGCCTCAGCTTTGCAGTATGGTGGTGATGCTATCGGCGGTGTAATTTTAATGGAGCAATTGCCTTTTACCAAAACCGATTCTTTGTATGGCAAAACAATTTTAAATGGAGTTTCAAATGGCCGTGGTGGTTCGGCTAGCACCGAGTTGATTCGTACCTATGAGAATGGTTGGTTTTTAAAAGGTCAGGCTTCTTATAAACGTATTGGAGATAGAGAGGCACCTGACTATATACTTTCCAACACAGGAATTCAAGAAATAGGAGCTTCGTTGGCAACTGGTAGAAATCTCTTTGAATGGGGTTGGAATCTAAATTATTCATTCTACGATGCTGAAATAGCAATTTTACGTTCTTCGCATGTCGGTAATGTTGATGATTTAATTCGATCTATTAACACGCAACAGCCCTTGTTTATACGTCCGTTCACTTATGATTTAAACAATCCAAGGCAAAAAGTTACCCACCATTTGGCCAAACTGAGTTTTTACAAACGTTTTGAAGGTCTGGGAAAGTGGAATCTACAATATGATTTTCAAAGTAATAATCGCCTTGAATTTGATGTTCGTAGAGGAGAATCAGATGACAGACAGTCTCTGGACTTAGCGTTGACAACCCATAGTTTAACAACGGATTTTAAATGGGACGCCAATAAAAACTATGAATTTAAGACCGGACTATTACTCCGCTATCAGAATAATTTTGCGGATCCTGCCACGGGAATCAGAAGATTGATACCTGATTATGACAAGTATGATGCGGGAGCGTTCATTATTGGAGAATTCAATGTTGATGACAATGTTACTCTAGATGCTGGGCTACGTTACGATTTTAGTAAAATAGATGCCAAGAAATTTTATCAAACTTCTCGATGGGAGGAGCGCGGTTATGATCAAGATTTTCAAGATTTAGTTATTGATGATTTTGGAAATCAATTATTGGTCAATCCTATTTTTGATTATCATAATTTTTCAGGCTCAGTAGGGCTTCAGTACCGTAAAAATAATTTTTCAACGCTAAGGGTAAACTATGCCCTTGCACAACGCGCACCGAACCCTGCAGAGTTGTTTAGTGATGGATTGCACCAGTCTGCCGCTCGTATAGAACTTGGTGACCTAAGACTTGCTAGTGAAACATCCCATAAATTTTCAGTTGCCAAAGAACGTGACTATGGTTCGTGGGGTTATTCTATAGAGCCCTATATCAACTTTGTATCAGATTTTATGCTCTTGGAGCCGACCGGGGTGGAGTTTACCATTCGAGGTGCGTTTCCTGTTTGGTCGTATAGGCAAACAAGGGCACGTCTACTAGGTATAGATGCAAATATCTATATCGAGTTAACCAATAACTGGAAAACGGACCATTCTTTTTCTATTGTAAAGGGAAAAGACATTTCTAAAGAGACTGCTTTAATAAACATACCCTCAGCGAATTTTAGAAACAGCCTAAGCTTTAACAAAGAAAACTGGAAGAATTTAGAACTTCGATTAAGCAGTGAATATGTTTTTAGACAGAATGAAGTTCCTGATAATTTAACCGTTTTCTCCCCTGAGCAACAGCAAGAAGTTTTATTGGAAATTAATACGGCCCCTAAGGCGTATCATTTGCTTAATTTTTATTCGAAAGCTGAATTTGATTTAGGTAAGAAAAATAGGCTGACAACGAGTCTTATAGTAAACAATTTACTCGATACAAATTTCAGAAACTATTTAAACAGGCAGCGTTTTTTTGCTGACGATTTAGGTAGAAATATCATATTACAATTAAAATTTAATTTGAATATCCGTTAAGTGTCATAACCCTGTGATATTAGCAATAACTACTCTTTCGAACAGTCTTTCCCCGAAATACCGTCTATTAAGTTTGTAAACGAACTCATCAAGATAGAGCTGTAGGTACT